>JBMCBT010000034.1:0-20221 GCA_048623215.1 Halothermotrichaceae bacterium | reverse complement strand
GAAAAAGTGAAATTATGAGCAAATGCTACCGGACACCCGGGCCAGTGTTGACTGCAGCACATGCCATGGGGATGGGACTTCTAAGGCCGGGCGGTATGCTTCGAGGTTACACTACTCAGGAAGACTGGGAAAATATTGGTTATGAAATAGTAGAAGGTAGTTTTAATCCGGTTGGCCAAAAGGTAGTCTTACATAGGCCTGTAGAAATGACGCCAAATAAAACACCGGATATCTGGGAAGGGGAGATAATTACATTTGATAATTATAATACCCGTAAAGAGGAGTTAAATCGGTTAGCAAAAAAGATTAAATATAATATTGAAGAAGATGGTTTGGACCCCAGTAGAGATATACTGGTAATTGCACTGGGTAATATACAGGAGTCTTACCGTCTTAAGGTGGATGCTGCTAAAGCGATAAGGAAGAAAGGGATTGATATATATATTCCTAAAGCTTTGAAAAATAATGTATATTATCCTAAATATCCTGAAATAGATCCTGATCGATTCTGGAATAAAGGTGGAGTTACAATTGCAAATACATACCGGGCTAAAGGAAATGAGGCCTATATGGTTTATGTTATAGGATTAGATAAAATAGCTGAAGATGAAACAAATATAGCTTTAAGAAATCAACTTTTTGTTGCTCTGACACGGACTAAAGCCTGGTTAGATGTTAGTGGTGTAGGAGAGTTTGCTATGTATGATGAGTTTCGAGATGTATTAGATAGTGGTAATAAATTTGAATTTGTGTTTCAGAGGCCGTTAATAGAAAAAAAAGAGTAAGGTTTAATATATCTTTGAAAGATATTTTTAATGAAATAAAGTCATGAGGATAAATGAAATACAAACTATACTATAATTTTCAGGTGATATATTGTGAGTAGAGCAAGTACCGGGTTATATGATAGATTTAAAAAGACGGCGGCAATTTCAAGGTTAGGCCAGGGAATGGATGTTGGTAATTTAAATGAATATACACATCAAATTTCTCTATATTTATTATTAAAAGTTTTTTATAGAGAGATAAATAATAATAATCAACGTAGTAAAAACGACCTTATTGAAATAACCAGTCAAATAATCGAAGAAATGAAACTTAGTGCTTCCAGAGAGCAGATTGAAAGACTGGTAGATGGAGTTTTGTATGCAGGTGACCCTAGACAGCAGTCTCCTTTTTCTGTTATGCTTTTTGATGAAAGTATTGGAGATTTTCGTGAGTTTAAGTATAGGTATCTTGTACCTGATCGGGAAGCTTCTCATTGGGATAAGGGAGGAAGTACAGTTTATATGTTAACCGAGACTTCCCAGGAGATAATATTTCTTACCAGAGAGGTTTTACAGGAATTTGGTTTTGACCTGGAACAATTTTATACATTACAGCTTATTAAAAATGGTAATTTTACAGAAGCCCAGGGTAGTGTAAACAACCTGATAGCACGGGTTGATCCAGAGAATATTAATTCTGGAAAATCATTCAGCCTTTATATCCTGTAAAAGGGCGCTGGAGGCAGGGTATAATATCTTTTCATATCAGTCAGATACTCTGATTTACGGACAGGGAAAGCACATTATAGATAGTTTTAAGTTTCTGAATGAACTTATTAATACAGGAAAGAAAGATAATTCTCAACAAATTCAACAGATAGAAGTGAGATATGCCGGTGATATTGACCCGGAAGGCTGGTTGATTTATTATAAGCTTAAAGAAAAATATCCTGATATTAGTATTAATCTGTTTACCGAATATTATCAGCAAATGATTAGACTGGGTTCAGAAAAGGCCTACCAAATAAAAAACAAACAGCATAAAAATAATAATATTTTAAGAAAGATTCTTACAGAATTTGAAAGTCAGGCTAATGTTAAGTCCAGTATGATAAGTAAAATAAAGCTGCTGTGGAATGATGATATGAGATTACCTCAGGAACTTATAACTTATGAAGTATTAACAAAAGATGTATAAAAAAGTAAATTTTTTCTTTTGCTGAGTTCAAAAGCGGCAATCTAGATATTGTTCTTGAAGAATTTAAATTAAAATTTTTAAACCTTCTCTAAAGAAATTTTTAGAGAAGGTTTTTTATATGCAGAAGAACTTATTAGGATGTTCTTGATGAGTTTGCAGAGATTCTGTAAACGGAAATAAAAAAAATAAAAAATATAGCAGGAAATAAAAAAATTATCCAGAAACAAGTATTGGTATATACAAAATATTACAATATAATAATCAAGGGAGTGTAAGTGATGCAGGTAATAATTTTTATAATTTATGTTGTAATTACTTTATTGATTGCGCAGGATGCAAAACAGAGAAATATGAATGAAGACAGCTAGACAAAAGGTAATATTCTATCTATGGGACTGGTAGTTCCAATATATATGTTGACACGTTATCCTAAAAAAAGTAGTGGATTTTATACAAAAAAGCAACTAATAAAAGGAAAGGTTATTTTTTTTCTGGGGTTAGCTGGTATAATTATACTTTTATATAATACATATTATCTGCCTTATCGTACTGGTACATTTGATCTTCTGGACTTAAGCAAGGTCTTTTATCTATATATAGCTTCTGTCTATATCTTTTCTGCATTCGCATTACTGAGAAAAGATCTGGGTTTGATGGCTTTTGGCCTTTATACAATATTTATTATACTGTTTATATATTTGATAGCACTACTTAATTACGATATTGATGGTTATAATTATAGTGCCCACCGTAATAGTGTGAGAAGGTCAAGTGGTTATATATTTGGATCTATGATTAAGGGAGCAGAATCTTATAGAGCGACAGACTACAGTTTAGAAGACATTATAGATAATAAATATTCTGATATATTATTGGTGGGAAGAGATAGGATAACATTAAATGATAATTACAATTTATATTATAAAAGAGGTCAAATTGCCCCATTTACCGGTATCTCAGTACAACTAAATGATGAGAATGATTCTATATTAAGAGTTTCTTATTTTGAAACAGGAGTAAGGAAGAAAGTTGAAACTTTTTTGGATAATGGTGTAGAAAAACTGGAGAAATATTACAACAGTGGGCAGATAAGATATATACTGGTACATAAAGATTGGAAATTATGTGATGAGTATAAAGAATACTATGATAACGGCCAGCTAAAGTATGTATTTGTTCCTTATCAAGATAAACTAGATGCTAAAATGGATATTAAATATAAGAGTGGTATTATCAGGGAAAACGTTGAACTAACTCATGGGATAAGAAGGAGGTATCATGAAAACGGGCAATTAGAGGTAGAATTAATATATGATAATG
Organism: Halothermotrichaceae bacterium; assembly: GCA_048623215.1. Classification (GTDB taxonomy): domain Bacteria; phylum Bacillota; class Halanaerobiia; order Halanaerobiales; family DTU029; genus JBMCBT01. The sequence continues at coordinate 16,936 of JBMCBT010000034.1, read as the reverse complement.
CAAAACTCCTTCCCCGCAAAATTTATAATGAAAAAGGTGAATTAACTGGGGAGAGAATGTAAATATTAAAGTAAAAGCTAGTGAAAATAGTAAACCCATAAAAGCAGAGATAGTGTTTCCTGATAGAAATATTATTCAGACATTTGACTTGATGTCGGAGCTAAATGAGGTAATGGATAGTTGAATATAGGTAGAAAAGCTTAACAACCTGGTGGGATTGACCTTAAAGCAAACTACATGTTAGTATTATGAAAAAGCGTAATATAAAAACGCCGGTTCCTAATAATACCGGCGTTCATTTATTGTATAGAAAATTATACTTTTAGGATACTTATTTCTTAAACTAAATTTATTTTAACAGGTGTTGCATTGTTAAGATTGTCACTGACAGGGCATCTATCTTCAACAGCGGCTAACCATTTGTCTAAAGTCTCCTGGTCAGCATCAGTGTCAGCGGATATATTTACCCGTATCTCCTTATAACCTGCCCGTTCTTCTGTAGATTTACCATAAAGTCTGGCAGGATTTAGTTCTCCCTCCAGGTTAATTTTCAGGTTATCAAAAGTGAAATCCATTTCTTTAGCGACCATATGGGCAACAACATTAAGACAGCCTGAGAGAGCACCGAGCACATATTCAACTGGATTAGCGCCTTCATCAGTTCCACCCAGGTTTTCTGGTTCATCGATAACAATTTCAAAATTTCTTGCCTTTACAACAGTTTTGGTTGGACTTTTACTTTCTGCTTTTACGGAAAACTTTGCCATAATTAAAACCCCTTTCGTATTTAGTTTTGTAATTGTGTTCACTATAAAAACTTCTGGATAAATGTTTGTATTACCTTCTTATTATACCAAAACCCTGCAATAAATATCGTCTAGTACAGAAGGTGGTACCGCGCGTTAGTTTTCCTGTAGACACTGGCACCAAGATTTTAAAGGAAGATAGAGAAATATTACAATAAATATGGAAATATATATTAAGAAAAAATGGAGACTGATAGATTGGAACAATTATTATATAAGTATAAATAAACTTTATAACAGTTGCCCATATTTTTTGATTAATAACAGCATTATAAAAGATAAACTGTAATTATACTTGACAATTTGTCATTAATGAGATAAACTGAAAATACGATTTTAAATACACATAATATAAATGAAAAACTATGAAAGGGAGAAGTAAGCCTTTTAGTAATTTGAAGAGAGCCAGGGGTGCTGGAACCTGGTAATTATCATTGGCTGAATTACACCCTGGAGTTTCACAGGCTGATATTGTAGGCCGTGACGTAATCCAACGTTAACTGGTGAGGGAGTGTCTGCTCCCAAAAGAGTGAATCTGTTATCAGCAGATTAATTCAGGTGGTACCGCGCGTTAGTCGTCCTGTAGATGGGGACGGCTTTTTTTAATGCCTATGTAAATATTATCTTAACGGAGGAGAAAATAATGTTAGCTAAAAAAAATATATCATTTAAAATGTCATTAGTTCCTATTATTGTCCTGTTGGCTGCTGGTGCTTTATCTGTTTTTGTCTGGAAAGTAGGTATGTTATTACCGTTAATAAGTGGTATTATCGTAACTGCCCTTATTGGATATTATCATGGTAATTCCTGGGGGGAATTAGAAGATGGTTTAACGGAAGGTGTCTCTCTTGCACTACAGCCAGTTTTTATATTGATTATTGTAGGCTCGATTATAGGAACCTGGATTGCCAGTGGTATTATTCCCTCCTTGATATTTTATGGGCTGAAAATAATAAATCCAGAATTCTTTTTACCTTTAGCTGCTATAATAACAGCTGTTGTCTCTACCAGTACTGGTACTTCTTTTACTTCTATAGCTACAGTTGGTATTGCCTTAATGGCAGTTGGGAATGGTATGGGGTTTGCTGCACCTATAACAGCGGCTGCAGTAATATCTGGCGCTTTTTTTGGTGATAAGCTATCACCGTTATCAGACACTACCAATGTTGCTCCAGCTATTGTAAAATGCGACCTGTTTGAACATGTAGGACATATGCTCTGGGATACTCTGCCTGCCTTTATTTTATCACTTTTATTATATTATTTTGCCGGTATAAATCAACTGGTAGAAGGTAGTGCCGGAATAGCTCAGATAAATGAACTGACAAGTGGTCTGGCTAATATTTTTAATATCTCACCAATATTATTATTTGTTCCGCTTTTGACTATTGTTTTTGCTATTAAAAAAATCCCGGCAGTACCTGCCCTGATATCTGTATCATTTCTGGGTGGAATATTTGCCTTTATCTTTCAGGGAGCATCAGTAAGCAAGGTATTAAGTGCTTTTACTTTTGGTTTTAAAAGTAATACTGGCCAACAGATGTTAGATAGCCTGTTAAGCAGGGGTGGCATAACTTCTATGGGAAGTACAATTATTCTATTAATTACAGCAACTGCCCTGGGAGGAATCATGAGAAAAACGGGAATACTTGACAGTATTTTAAACAAATTTATATCACTGATTAAGAATAAAAAACAGTTAGGCCTGGCTGCCTTAATTTCTTCATTATTGACTGGAATAAGTACAGGTGCCCAGTTTCTAGCTATTATTATTCCAGGTAGTCTGTTTACACCAACTTATAAAAAATTTAACCTGCATACAAAAAATTTAAGTAGAGCGGTGGAAGCAGCAGGTACAGTGGGTATTACCCTGGTTCCCTGGAGTGTACCGGCAGTATTTGCAGCCAGTACGCTTGGCCCAGATCCGGCAGCATTTATTCCTTATTTATTTTTCCCAATGCTGGTTATTCTAATAAATGTTATTTATACTATCACCGGCTTTACTATGGTACAAGCTGAAGAAGAAACTAGTGAAGTGGGTACTCAGAAAGAAATCAAACAGTCTGCTGAATAATAGATAAGTTGACAATGATATAATAGAAAGGGTGATAATGATATAATAGATAGTTGGATATTGATATAAAGTGAAAGGAGCAAAAGATTGAATAATTCTGTTATAATTCAGGCACTGGGAACAGCTCAGGATGGTGGATATCCACAACCCTGCTGCAGTTGTCCCCACTGTCGAGAAGCTGTTCAGAACCCTGACTTAAACCGGCTGCAGAGTAGTGTCGGTCTTCTGGATCGAGAAGAAAAAAAGACATTTATACTGGATATTACCCCAGCTTTTCCCGGGCAGATTAAAATATTAAACAAACTGGCAGCTAATGAGGGATTATCAGATGACCATTTTTCTGGTGTAATGTTGACACATGCCCATATGGGGCATTATACAGGATTGATGTATCTGGGTAAAGAAGTGCTTAATACAGTAAATTTACCTGTTTATCTATCAAAAGCCATGTTGAATTTTCTGGAGAACAATGCTCCCTGGTCAGATCTTATTGAGAACAGGAATATCAAAGCTATTATTTTAAATGAAAATAAAAAAGTACAGGTTTCAAAAAATATCAGTATCAGGGGTATAACAGTACCTCATCGTAATGAGCATGCTGATACTCTGGCTTTTATGGTTGAAGCAGGCAAGAGGAGTTTTCTATATCTGCCCGATTTTGACCACTGGGGAGGGTTCATCGATGATTTTAAAAAGATATTAAAAGAAGTAGATTTTGCACTAATAGATGGGACTTTTTATGATAGGACAGAATTGCAGCAATTCAGGGGAAGGGATCTTAAACAGGTACCTCATCCTCCTATTATGGAAACAATGGAGCTTTTAAGCGATTTATCTATTGAAGAAAAACAAAAAATTATATTTACCCATTTTAATCATACCAATCGAATTTTAGAGAGGGATGGCGCAGCCAAAAAAAATGTAGAGGAGAGAGGCTATAGACTTTTAAAAGAAGAAGAGATATTATAATTTTAAGAAAATTTTCATATACTATTTAAATACTACTATTAGAATACTACTAAATACTACTAAAAATTTAATAAATTAAAAACTGTGAAGGGGAGAAGTATATTAATAGCAATTTTCAGAGAGCCGTGTGGCTGTGATACGGTAATTGTTATTAGTAGAAATACACCCTGGAGTTAATTGGCTGAAGTAGTAGTAAGCCAGATCGTAATCCGTCGTTATCCGGTGAGGAAGTATTTGCTTCCGACAGAGAGAGTCTATAGATCTATATTATATGGATTTTATAGATTAATTCAGGTGGTACCGCGCGTTAGTCGTCCTGTATGGGGGCGGCTTTTTTTATTTAAAATATTATAAAAAAGAAAGGAGACTAAAAAATGATAGTTTTAATGAAAGATAATGCTACAGAAAAACAGGTGGAGGATGTCTTAAACAGGATTGAAGAATTAGGTTATACAACTCACCCTTCCCGTGGTGCAAAAAAAATGGTAATTGGAATTATTGGTGATCTTGATAGAGAGGAACTGATAAACTCTCTGGGGGCTTATCCGGGAATAGATAAGTTAATACCGATCATGGAACCATATAAACTTGCAGGAAAAACATATAAGGATGAGCCTTCGGTTATTAGAATTGGCGATGATGCCGAAATTGGCGGTGATAAGGTAATAGTTATGGCCGGTCCCTGTGCTGTTGAAAGTGAAGAACAGATGATGACAACAGCCAAGAAAATAAAAGAACTGGGTGCTGCTGTCCTCAGAGGAGGTGCCTTTAAACCACGTACATCCCCCTATAGTTTTCAAGGTTTGAAAGAAGAAGGTTTAAAGATTATGAGAAGGGCTGCTGATGAAACAGGGCTGTCAGTAGTAACTGAAGTGCTTGATCCTAGAGATGTAGAATTGGTAGGAAAATATACAGATATATTTCAGATAGGTGCTCGTAACATGCAAAACTTTTATCTTTTAAGAGAGGTTGGAAAAAGTAAAAAACCTGTACTTTTAAAAAGAGGTATGAATGCAACCTATAAGGAGTTTTTAATGGCTGCTGAATATATTTTATCAGAGGGCAATGACAAAGTAATATTATGTGAAAGAGGGATAAGAACCTTTGAGGAATATACCAGAAACACTCTGGATCTTGTCAGTATTCCTGTTCTGAAAAAACTAAGCCATTTACCTGTTGTAATTGACCCCAGTCACGGCACAGGGCGTTGGGATCTGGTTGTTCCTGCTGCTAAGGGAGCAGTAGCTATGGGTGCTGATGGATTAATAATAGAAGTTCACCCTGAACCAACCAAGGCCTTAAGTGATGGACAACAGTCATTAAAATTTGGAGTGTTTTCATCACTATTAGAAGAGTTAAAAGCTGTTGCAAAGGCAGTTGACCGTAAGTTGTAGAAGTATTAGTTATCGGTGCCAGGCTTAAATATATGGTATTTTGAGCTTAATAATAAAAAAAGTATTCACCTAAAGACCCTGGAAGGGGTCTTTAGTTTTGTTGGTGTTTAGGAAGCAGTAGTTGAGAAACCTATTATCCTGGAAACAAATAAAACAAAAAAATACAAAAAAACACAAAATAAAACAAAATAATATAAAAAAATTGATTTAATTAGAGATATAATATATAATTATTGTAAACTATATTGACTAATATTTATTTATTATTTGAAAGGAGTTATAGTTATTTTTAGTGAAATAATTCAGGGATTATCCTTTTTTGTGTTTTGGTATCCTTATATTATGTCCTTAATATGGATTTCAGGTTCAATATTCTTTTTTCAAACTAAAGAGCAGGAGGAGGACATAGTTTTTGATGATTATGACTGGCCGCCTGTTAGTATAATAATTCCCTGTTATAATGAAGAAGACAACATTGAAGAAACAATAAATTACTTAGATAAATTAATCTACCCTGAAAAAGAAATGATAGTAGTTAATGACGGCAGTACTGATCAAACTGGCGAAATATTAAAACTATTGTCATGTCAATATGATAACTTAAGAGTAATAGATTGTAAGGAAAATAGAGGGAAAGCTAATGCTTTGCAGATAGCTACATTTGCAGCTAAAACAGAATATTTAATATGTCTTGATGCTGATGCTATATTAGATCCATATGCAGCATATTATTTGATATATCATTTTTTGCATAGAGGAGAAAGAGTAGCAGCCGTTACTGGTAATCCAAGAATTCGTAATAGAGATACATTATTAAGCCGGCTTCAGATTGTTGAGTATGCTTCAATTATTGGAGCAATCAAACGCACCCAGAGATTGATGGGTAAAATAATGACTGTTTCGGGGGTAGTAGTAGCTTTTAGGAAAAAGGCCTTAGTTGATGTGGGATTGTGGGATAGAGATATGGTAACTGAAGATATTTCGATTTCGTGGAAATTACAGGAAAGATTTTGGGATGTTCGTTATGAGTCCCGGGCTTTATGCTGGATGCTGGTTCCAGAAACTTTAAGGGGAATATGGAAGCAAAGAATAAGGTGGGCTCAAGGCGGACATGAAGTTATTATTCGTCACTGGAAAATGCTGCTGGACTGGAGACATAGGCGTATCTGGCCTATTTATATAGAACAGTGGCTTAGCTTGCTATGGTCTTATTCCTGGTTGTTTGTAATTTCATATCAGTTTATTTATTCTAACTCAATAAAAGATTTTTTGTTCTGGCTAACATTTGCTTCAATTGCTCTGGTTTTTTTGAGTTTAAACCAATTAGGTACAGCACTTACAATTGATAATCAATATGATAATGTAAGCAAATATTACATTTGGGCTGCCTGGTATCCCTCTCTATATTGGATACTTAATTCAGTTATTGTAATGTTTGCCTTTCCGCGAGCAGTATTATCTCATTTTAAAGGAGGACTGGCAAAATGGACAAGCCCGGATCGAGGCAAACGCAGGAAGAAAAATTGAATTATATTATCAAGTCAGAAAAAAATTGGTTTTTAGAAGGTTTATTGTATATTGTTTCTTTAATATTATGGGGATATTGTTTTTTTAGTTTAGGTTTTTTTCTTTATGCATTTTTTAATATTAATTATATTACCGATATTGTAAAAGAGGAATTATATTTTATTACAAATGCTGAAATACGTCAGTTTGTTATCTTTAGTATAATTTTTTTGGTTATTATTTATTTGTTTTTCTGGGTCTGGAGGATTTATAATATAAAAAGATTTGGAAACTTAGATAGAAGAAGTTATCCTGAGCCAACTAGCAAAGATGAACTGCTTAATTTAGGTTATCTTGATCAAGAAAAATATAAATTGCTGCAGAGATCTAAATATCTTGTATTAAATAAAAATCCTATAATAAACTATGATCAAAAAGAGTAAATACTAATCTTAAATAAAATATTTTGAGCATTAAGGCATGTGAAATACTTGCCTTTTTTGTTTATTAAGATAAAATATTATATATAAAGAAACGTAAAAAACCTGTTTATGGAAGGTAAATGAGTATCTTTGTTTATCCATTATTTTATCAAGCAGGTATGAGAAGGATTAAAATTAATGGATAAGAAAGAGGAATATAATTTTAATGTTATAATATATACTTGTGGTTTATGAAATAATATTATATGCCAATTTTTTAAGTAGAAAGAGAGGAAATAATTGATTATGTTAAAAAAAATACTACGACAGGTATCACCTGAGGTTTTAATGTTTTTTATTCTGGTTTCAGCAGTGGCCTTTGCCAATGGATTAAGTAATGGAGTTTATCCAAATTATTATAAAGAAGTTTATGATGTAACGGCCTTTCAGCGGGGCTTTATTGAGTTTCCGCGTGAACTGCCAGGTATATTATGTGTGTTTGTGATTGGTTTTCTTGGTTTTCTGGGAGATTTACGAGTTGCTTTTATTGCACAGTTACTGGCCGTTATTGGAGTTGCTGTCCTGGGACTTTTTACACCTTCTTTTACGGTGATGCTTATCTTTTTATTTATCAATTCAATGGGAATGCATCTTTTTTTACCACTTCGCGATGCTATTGGTATGTCTCTGGCAGAACCGGATCAGGTCGGGCGGCGTATGGGGCAGTTCTCAAGTGCACAGGCAGGCTTTACTCTGGGGGCAGCCCTGCTGGTATTTTTCGGATTTAGAACAGGGTTTTTCAGTTTTAATACTTCTATCAAGTGGATATTTATAGTTGCGGCAGCTGCTTTTGCTTGTGCTGCTGTGATCAATATTATTATGATTAAGCGAACCAAATCACACAAATCAGCATTCCGCAGGACTAAGCTGGTATTTAGAAAAGAATATCGTTATTATTACTTGATTACTATACTGCGCGGAGTTCAAAAACAGATAGCACTGGTCTACGGTACATGGGTTATTGTTGATATTTTAATGAAAAAAGCGGATACAATTGCATTGTTAACCATGGTTGTAGGGTTTATTTCTATCTTTTTTCTTAATAAACTGGGAAAGTGGATGGATCACTTTGGTATTAAGCGGATGATGTATCTGGATGCACTTACATTCATTGGGGTCTATATTCTATACGGCTTTATAGTCTGGGGTATTACATCAAAGGTACTTCCCGGAACCGGTCTGGGAGCCTGGCTTATATATTTGCTATTTGTAATGGATAGACTTTCTTTTCGAATGGGGATGATAAAATCTATATATTTACGCTCAATAGCACATAATAAAAAAGAGATTACATCTACTTTATCTATGGGTTTGAGTCTTGATCATGTGGTGTCCATATTGGCAGCACTGGCCGGAGGTTATGTCTGGGCTCAGTGGGGCAGTCATTGGGTTTTCTTTCTGGCGGCATTATTTTCTCTTGGTAATCTTTTTGTTGCTTACCAGGTACAGCCTGATAAAGAGAGAGTTGTAAATCAGCAAAACAAGAAGGAAATCGGAAGATAATAGATAATCTAACAAAAATGACAAAAACGGAGGAATTAACATGACTAATTTATTATCATCTTTAAAAATCAAGGATTTAGAATTAACAAATAGGATTGTTATGCCGCCAATGGCCAATGAGCTGGCAGATAAAAAAGGATATATGAACCCTGAACATATTGAACATTATCTGGGCAGGCCAGAAGTAGGTTTAATTATTGTAGAACACAGCTATATTAACCTGGAGGGAAAAGCCAGTCCAAACCAGCTGGGTATATATAAAGATGAGCAAATACCTGGCTTGAAAGAATTGGTTGATGCTGTACATAAAGCGGGCAACAAAATAGGGATTCAGATAAATCATGCGGGAAGTGGTGCTACTTCCCGGGATATCCGTGGTGCTCGTAATTTGGCTCCCTCAGCTGTAAGACATCCAGGAAGGGAAAATAATGAAATACCTGAAAGACTATCTGTAAAGCAAATGGAAAAGATAAAAAAAGATTTTGTTCAGGCAGCAATCAGGGCAAAAAAAGCCGGATTTGATATGGTTGAGGTACATGGTGCTCATGGATATTTGCTTAATCAGTTTATATCTCCACTGACCAATCAAAGAAATGATAATTATGGAGGTAGTCTTGAAAATAGATCAAGGTTTCCACTGGAAGTAGTTGAAGCTGTCCGGAACGTTCTGGGTAAAGATTATCCCTTGTTTTTCCGACTGGGTTGTGATGATTTCTTGCCAGATGGCTTAACTGTCGAGGATGGTATAAAGATAGCACCGAAGCTGGCTGCAGCTGGTGTAGATGTAATTGACCTTACAGGTGGTTTAAGAGGTTATGAACCGGCTGGTAATGAAGAAGGTTTTTTCGTTTACCTGGCTGAAGCTATCAAACCGGTTACTGATGCTTATATCCTGATAACTGGTGGAATTAAAACCGCCGATTTTGCCAGTAAAATAGTTGAGGAAAATAAAACAGACCTGGTTGGTGTAGGCAGAGCACTATTGAAGGATAAACTATGGGCGAAAAAAGCAGTTGAAATTTTATAAAGTTATTATCCGGTACTGACATACTGTTGTCAGTCTGGTGTGATATACTATCGATAAATGTCCTTAAATTAGTATAACTATTCATGTTATTTTTTAAAAAAACATTCTGGGGGGATAACATGACTGAAGAAAAAAAGAAGATTAGAGATTTGAGTTCACTAAGTGATCAAGAATTAGAAGATAGGCTGACCAATTTATCTATACGGGCTGAAAAAGATAGAGCAGAATATCTTAATTATTCAATAGACTTAAAAATAAACAAAGAAATCTGGGATTCTTTCCTGGAAACATGTGAAAACTTTGGGCTTGATAATCAAACAGTCATAAGAATATTTATAAACAGGTTTATTGAGGATCCTGATGTTCAACTCATGTATGATTCAATTAAACGGGGAGAATTTTAAGTAAACATTTTATTAGAATAATTCTAACGATCTAAAAAAGTAAAATAATAATTGTTATAAAGCCTGCATTATCTAGATAATGCAGGCTTTTTATTTCAGATAGATTAATTGGATTTTTTTATTATGAACAGGAAATAAAGAAATTTTGCAGAAAAGTATATAAAGAAAGGTTTTAAAGTGGAAAATAATATATGTATAAAAATTAATAAAAAATATTTAATATACTAATATATTTTGGGAGGAGATTAAAATGCTTATTTTTTATATTATACTTTTAATTATGCTAATTATTAGCTGGGGTTCGATTGGATTAGCTGTCTATAAAAAGAAACAGGCAGGGGACGAAATAATTGATTCCAGGTATCTAAAAATATCCTGGTTATCGATTTTTTGGGTTTTATTAGCCATAGCCTATCTAGTTTTACTTATTTATGATTTTTCCTATTTATGGCAGCAGGAAGGTAATTTAGATATACTGGCTTTAGGACTTCATTTTCTTATGATTAATATAGCTATCGCCAATGCATTTATCTGGTGGAAGCCAAAGATAGGTGAAAACGGTATTGCCTATCATGGTGGACTGCTTAGCTGGGAAAGAATGAAGAAAATAAGACGCAGTGATGATTATATAAAGATAACTCTGGAAAAAAAGTTTTTTTTCCAGCCGGAGTTTATTGAAACTCAGCTGAAAGTAAAAAGCAGGCATGAACATATCCTTGAAGAATTAAAAAGTCGGGTGGTCTGAACTTTATAAAATTCAGAATAAGTGTAGCTCATATAATATTATAGCTGCTAAAAAAGTATCAGAAATATGTTAAAAAATAAGAAAATTAATAAATACAGCAGGATATTTTGTTGGTATCAAGAAATGACTATTAGTACAAAAAAATGGAAGGATATGTTGATTTCATATAGATTAAAAGGCTTGCTGTAGAAAACGTGTGTGGAGGGGAGCAGCTTATGTTGTTGTTAGGAAAAATTAAAGCTAGAGTAAAGATAACTAAAGAGAGAATTAAAGACAACAGGGTCAAGGTAATATTGTTGCTGGTTTTTCAGATGTGTATAAATTATTATATTATATTTGGGTGTTACCATACAGGTAAACTTTTTAGTACTATACCTATTATATATTTTAATATTCTTTATTTGATATTCATCTGGGGAGTTTTAAAACTGGTATCAGGTGACAGACTTAAGCCACTGGTTGTAGTTGTTTTTATTATAGCTTTTATAGGTAATATGGCTACTTTTGTAGACTATTCCAGTTCAGTTACTGTCTCTGTTAATACATATTTATATTTTAATCAAAGAAAAGTAACTATAGACTGTGATGATAATTATCCCTCTACTTTTCCTTTATATCCTCCAAGAACTATTGATATATTTTCCCAGGAAAATGACCCCAATGTTATTATCACCAGGGGGAGTGAAGAAAAATTAGTTAATAAAAATGGTATATATTATGAAAAGGGTAATTTTGCTCCCTTCAGTGGTGTTTATATTCAACTGGATAAAGAAGGAAAAAGTGTTAAAAAAGGCGTTGAATTCAAATTAGGAAGAAAACAGGAGTATAGAGAATATAGTGATGATAAAATTACTAAAGGCAGTTTTATTGACTACGAGTCAGATGGTGTTGTAACTTATGAAATCAGTTATCATGAGGAGTATAATAGAAAAACCGGTGTTGAAACACAAAAATATTATAGAAATGAAAAGCTGTCATCAGTCTGGAAATATAAATCAGGTTCAGTAGATGCTTTTTATCATGCAGAGTATGATCAGGGGACTATAAGAAGAGAAAAAATATATGAAGAGCAGATAAAATTGTATTACCCTGATGGTAGTTTAGCTTTTACGGGAGGTCTATCTGACCAGTTTTTGCGAGGTAATGTTAAATTTTATTATGAAAATGGGCAGTTAAAATATAAAGGTTATGTAACAGAAGTAGATATACCTTCAATTGGTGACCTGAACGATGTGTATTTTGATGATAGTTATAAGTCTCCACTTATTTTAGCAGAAGATGTTAACAACAATGTAGAAAATATTGAAGGAGATATTGCTGTAACAGCAGAACTCTCGGCAGTAGTTGATGATAACGGCTGGTATCTGGATAGAACCGGACTAACTCCAATTATGGATTATAAAGAATGTAGACATGGAGATTGGGAATATTATTATGAAAATGGACAGCTAAAAGCAAAAGGTAAGTATTCATATGGCTGCCATTCCGGCTTATGGAAGTTTTATCATGAAAATGGACAGATTGCAGCTGTGGGGAATTATTCAAGATATGGTGTTGAGCAGGGGGAGTGGTCATATTATTATGATAATGGCCAGTTAAAATCCAGAGGTTTATATGAACATGCACAAACTCCTGAATGGAATAGAAATAGAGATTCTGTAATAGGAATAAAAACCATACGTAAAAAGCCTATAAAAATTGGTGAATGGAGTTACTATTCTAAAGAGGGTAAGTTAATGGCTAAAGGTAATTATCGTAATGGTAAAAAAGTGGGCAAATGGCTGGAAAGAGATAAAGAAAGTAATAAATTACAGGAATCAGTAAAACAGGAAAAATAAATTAATAGATGATATGGTCGGAAATTGCAAAGGAGATGATTATATATGCAGCATAAAAAAATTCTAACTATACTTGTTTTTGCTATTGTTGTACTGGCACTGGCAGCTACTTTAGCCGGGATATTTACTGAAAAGGGAGCAGGCACCTATGAGTTTACCTCAATACATGGTGAGGAAGTATTAATCTATGGTAAAGGTATATATAGAAATATGGCAGCCGTATCAGCCCCTGATGGTATAGCCCAGGATATAGTGACACTGGTATTAGCAATTCCATTACTGATTATATCGTTTTTGTGGGCAAAAAAAGGCTCTCTTAAGGGAAGATTACTGTTTGCAGGAGTTGTATTCTATTTTCTATTTACATATCTTTTATATATGATGTTAATTATGTATAATGAGTTATTTTTGATCTATGTAGCACTTGCTTCACTTAGTTTTTTTGTTTTTGTAATAACTATGATATCTTTTGACCTGGAAAAGCTAAGTAACAGGTTTAATCAAAAACTGCCGGTAAGGTTTATAGGTGGCTTTCTTATCTTTGCTGCAGTTGCTGTAGGTTTAAACTGGCTGGGGAGAATTGTGCCACCTCTGTTGGATGGAAGTATTGTTCCACAGGGTTTAGAGCATTATACTACCCTGCCTGTTCAGGGGCTGGATTTAGCCTTTGTGCTGCCTACAGCATTTTTATCAGGAGTATTATTGATTAAAAGAAATAATTATGGTTATTTAATGGCACCTGTTTTTTTAAACTTTTTATTTATTATGATGACAGCAATAGCTGCAAAGGTATTTGGCCAGTCATTACAGGGAGCAGAAGGGGTTTTACCTGTACTGATAGTATTTTCACTATTTGCCTTGACAGCAGCATTTTGCTCACTGTTAATTATGAGGAATTTGAAAGAGGTTATAATTGATATGATACGAGTTACAGACAAAACAGATATGGACAAAGTTTTACAGTTAAGATACCAGGTATTTGTGGAAGAACAGGGAGTTTCTGCAGCTATCGAAAGAGATAATGATGACCGGATAGCAGACCATGTTTTGGTACAAATAAAGGAAGAGGCTGTAGGATGTGGCCGGATCGTATTTAAGGATGATTACGGAAAAATAGGGCGTGTTGCTGTTGCTCATTCACACAGAAAGAAGGGAATTGGTAGTAAAGTCTGTCGTGAATTGATAAAAATAGCTAAGGAAAAGGGCTGTAAGAGGATAATATTACATGCCCAGCATCACTCTGAGCAGTTTTATAAAAAAATTGGATTTAAATCTGTTGGTGATATCTTCATGGAAGCTGGAATTAAACATATAAAGATGGAATTAAACATATAAATGGTGTCTTATATATTTTTCTCGGTTTCCTTAATTATTTCACTTAACATGTCTATTACCTCAACCGGATATTTACCTACAGCTGTTTCTCCGGTGACCATAATACCGGTACTGCCGTCAAGTACGGCATTGGCATTATCACTTACTTCGGCTCTGCTGGGTAGAGGTGAAGTGGTCATAGTTTTTAGCATATCGGTAGCTACTATTGCCTTTTTATTATAGGAACGGCAGATATTAATTATCTTTTTCTGTACCAGTGGTACTTTAGCCAGCCCTATTTCTACTCCCAGATCACCCCGGGCCAGGATTATTCCTTCAACATGTTTGATATAGTGGTGGATATTATCTATTCCTTCCTGGTTTTCTATTTTGGCCAGGATTCCCACCTTATTGCCATTATTACTGTCCAGAAAGTTTCTAATAAGATTGACATCAGCACGACTCCTGGTAAAAGGAACCATTAGATAGTCTATTCCCAGTTGTATGCCATTTATAATATCTTTTTTATCTTTATTCCGTAAAACAGGCAGCTTTAACGTAACTCCCGGTAGATTTACTCCCTTTTTTTCTCCCAGCAGACCGCCGCGGAGAATATGACAGGTTATTTTATTATTTTTTATCTTCCTGACTTTTAATTTGATTAATCCATCATCAATTAAGACTATCTGCTCTGGTTTAAGTACATTTGCTAACTCTGGATAATTTACATATATTTTTCTGTTATGAACACCTGATTTTTTAGCTGATTTATTGTTCTTTGATGAAACCGGTAAAATGGTGATTTCATTTCCTGTATGTAATGCAATAGTTTTATCTGGGAGAAGGCCGGTTCTAATCTCTGTTCCCTGAATATCTGCCAGCACACTGACTGACTTTCCAGTTGTTTTCTCAGCCTGTCTTAGATTATTAAACCATTTTTCATATTTATCTATATTCCCATGGGATAAGTTGATTCTGATACCATCCATACCTTTATTTATCATTTTTACTAATAACTCAGTGTGATAAGATGCAGGTCCAATGGTAGCATATATTTTTGTTTTTGCATTCATTTAGTTTATCTCCTTTGGCTTTAGTTTGTCTGTCACTATAAATTATATCATAACAGTTAAAGAAAAATCTAATATAGAAATTTCCAGAGCGCATCCCATCCTATAGGGGAATAGGTGAAATTTTTTCTTTATTAGAAACTATATGATACAATATTGTACAGGGAAAATCAGTTAAAATTCATTCACTACAGGGTAGTTATATATTTACAGTAGAAATATTTAAAAATATGCCAAGGAATAAATTAAATAATGTTGGAGGTACAGCTGCTTATTTGGAGAGGATGTTATGTAATGAAGAAAACAATTGGAGTAATAGCTCATGTTGATGCCGGGAAAACTACCTTTTCAGAATGTCTATTATATCATACCAATACCATCCGGGAGATAGGCCGGGTAGACCATCAGAGTACCTATCTTGATAATCATAATATAGAACAAGAAAGAGGTATAACTATATTTTCTGAACAGGCTGTTATGAACTATAAAGGAGACACTTATTATTTAATAGATACTCCCGGGCATGTTGATTTTTCACCGGAAATGGAAAGAGCTATAATGGTTATGGATTATGCTGTAATTATAGTAAGTGCAGTTGAAGGTGTACAGGGGCACACGGAAACAGTCTGGAATCTACTAAATAAACATCAGGTGCCGGTTTTTTTCTTTATTAACAAAATAGATAGAGTTGGGGCAGATGTTGAAGGTATATTGGAAGAAATAAGAACCAATCTGACAGAAGATGTATGTTTTATTAATACCAGTTCAGGTGAAGATTTATTAGAGAAAGATAACTATTTGTCTGAAGAAATAATTGAGTTTACAGCTGAACGAAATGATAAGCTGCTGGAGTTATATCTGGAAGGTGAATACAGCAGTAAAGTATGGCTGGAAAATATAAAAGAAATGATTAAGAAAAATAATCTACATATAGTTGCATCCGGTTCAGCTTTGCATGATAAAGGAGTAGTAGAATTTTTTGATATACTTCACAGTTTAACAGTAACCGATTATGAAGAGCAGAGGGATTTATATGATAAGTCCCAGAATAATTTTAATATCGAAAAACAGAGAAACTTAGATAGCAGTAAAGATAGAGACAATCTTAATGAGAACAATCAGTTTAAGGGAAGAATCTATAAAATAGTCCAGGATAAAGATGGTAAACGTATATCATTTATGAAGATACTGGGTGGAAGGCTAAAGGTTCGTGATGAGCTTTCTTATAAGAATGGTGAAGATGAAATAAGTGAAAAGGTAACCAGGCTGCGGATCTATAATGGAGAAAAGTATGAGACAGTAGATAGTGCCGGGCCGGGACAGCTAGTTGGTGTTATGGGATTATCCTGCACCCGGGTTGGACAGGGTTTCGGCAGTGTTAGAAAAGCACCGGCCTATAATATGATACCAACATTAAGGTCTAAAGTGATATATGATTCATCATCAAATGTAAAGGAAGTACTCAAGGCCTTTAATATATTAAATGAGGAAGATCCCTCTCTGCAGGTCAGGTGGGAAGAAGAGTTGCAGGAGATTCAGATACATGTCATGGGGCCTATTCAGTTGGAGATATTAAAAGAAATTATCAGTGATAGATTTGACCTTGACATTGAGTTTGGAGAACCGGGTATTATTTATAAAGAAACTATCGATAATGAAGTTGTGGGATATGGTCATTTTGAGCCGCTGGGGCACTATGCAGAAGTACATCTAAAAATAGAAGCAGGAGAAAGAAATAGTGGTATAATTTTTGAAAATCTATGTCATGTAGATGATTTAAACCGTGGAAATCAGAATCTGGTCA
>JBMCBT010000033.1:0-21679 GCA_048623215.1 Halothermotrichaceae bacterium | reverse complement strand
AATAAAATAAAAACCCCCCTTTCAGGAAATCCTGAAAGAAGGGAGAGGAGGAAACCAAACTTCCATTTTATAATTATAAACTATTTTACATATTTATGCAAGCAAAACCTATTATTTTTCCTATTTATTTATAAAATCCGAATTGGGTTTTCTTATATTATCATCAGTAATAGATTGACCTTTAAAGACAACTGTACCTGAGTTGCTTTTTCAAGTTTATTATTCCCATTTCCAGAAGAACATAGCCAGAATGAAAGTTACTATCAGCCAACCGCTTAATACCAGTACATTTGTCAGAATAGAATAACCGGAAACAGCACCGGTAGTCACAGCCCGTAGAGCATCTCCAAGATATGTAAGTGGTAATATCCTAACTATCGGCTGGATAAAATCAGGCATTAATTCATGTGGGAAAAATACTCCTGATAAAAACATCATAGGAAATTGTACAACTTGAATTAAACCCTGACCACCTTCAGCCGAATTTACAAAAGAAATAAGTAAATATCCTAGACTAACAAAAGTAATACTTCCCAGTATTACAATACCCAGAAGCTGAAATAAACTGCCGACAATAGTTACATCAAAAACTATTACTCCAATTGATAAAATCAGGACTGTCTGCACTAAGGCCAGTATTAACCTTAATAATATTTCACTGCTTAATAGAGTACACCTGGATAGAGGGGTAACCCCTAAGCCTCTTACAATTTTCTTTTCCCTTAAACTCAAAAATTCCAGTGAACCAAATAAGCCTAACTGCATCAAAGCCATGGACAAAATTCCCGGTAATATATAGTCAAAATCTGTTAAGCCTTCTGACTGAAATGGCTCTGCAGCCAAAGTAAATATTTTCTGGCGGCCAGTCATTTGACGTTCGGCTTCATTAAACATCTGCCTGACAATAGAAAGCAGCATCTGATTTGTCTGCTGTTTGCCGGCATCATAATAGACAGGTATATCTACCGACTCACCCTGCATAACTGCCTGATAGTCAAAATCCGGTATCTCTACTACAATATTTCTATTCCCTTTTTTTAAAGCTTTTAGCTCTGTATCTTCTTCTTCAACTGAAACATTGAAACTTTCCACAGACTTGAATCCTTCTACCATTTTTTCAGACATTATATTCTCCGACTCTGCTATAATTCCTACATTAAAAGTCTGTTCCTGAGTTCCAGTAAATACCCAGCCAAAAATAAAGATAAATATTAAAGGAAAAATAATAAACCAGAATAAAGCTGTTTTATCACGTATATATTCTTTAACATTTGCTATAAACATTTCTTTAAACATTCTCATTCGCGTATCCCCCTTCCAGTTAGTTTCAAAAATACATCTTCAAGGCTGGCCTGGCGCACAACTATATCTTTTATTTCTTTGCCCTTTCCAGCAGCAAAGTCCATCAATTTGCTAATTGTGGAAGGAACATCCAGGCTGTATAATATAATATGATTTTCCTCATTTTCAAGATTCACTCTCTTGGAGACGGTTATTGTTTTTAACTTATCTTTTTGGTTTTCAGTAAACCCCGGGTCAGTAAATTCTACTGCTGTTTCCTTAAAGTTTTTATGTATTAACTCCTCAGGGGAACCTTTTGCAATGATTTTACCTTTATCAATAATTACCAGTTTATCACAGAGTTTTTCAGCTTCATCCATATAATGAGTTGTCAGAAAAACAGTTTTTCCTTCATTCTTTAAATCTTTGATTACATTCCACAATTGTCTCCGCGCCTGAGGGTCAAGCCCGGTTGTAGGTTCATCCAAAAATATAATGTTTCCATTGCTAATCATAGCCAGTCCTACAGCCAGGCGGTGCCGCTGCCCGCCTGATAGATTCTTTACTCTGGTATCTGTCTTAGCTTCCAGTCTAATTTTAGCTATTATTTTATCTACATCAGCAGGTTCTGAATAAAAACTGGCAAACAATTTAATTACTTCTTTTACTGTTAATCGTGGAAAAAGTGATGGTGACTGCAGCTGGACACCGATTAATTCTTTTATTTTATTAAGTTCATCTGTAGGAGAATATCCACAGATTGATATATCTCCGGCATCTTTTTGATATAATCCAACCAATGTTTCAATTGTTGTTGTCTTCCCGGCACCATTAGGCCCCAGCATACCAAATATACTACCTGATTCAACCTGAAAACTAATACCATCAACAGCCTTTACCTCTTCAAAATACTTTTTTAAATTATTAACTTTAATACTTATCTCACTCATAACACAACCTCCTTAGATAAATAAATTTTAATCTCACAGTATGATGACATCACTTTTTATAAACTTGTAATACTACTTATTTTCTGTAGACTACTATATTGAAACTTTTACAGTAGTTCCCTGCTCTTTATTGGACTCTATATTTATCATCCCTCCTATATTTTTTACTCTTTCTTCCATGCCCTTTATGCCAAAATGCCCTTCAGTATCTATGTTATTTGCATTAAAACCTTCCCCATTGTCACAAACAGTCAATTTTGTGATTTCTGCAGATGTTTTAATAAAGACATTTGCCCTATCTGCCCCGGAATGTTTAACTACATTATTTAATGCTTCCTGTAATATCCGGTATAAAACCAACTGTTTTTTATTATCAATATTATTTTCATTTCCTCTACAGCGGCAGTTTATTTTCAAATCATACCTTTTTTTAAAAAGATAAACTAGATTTTCAACAGCTTCAAAAAAGTCTTTTTCCTGTAGTGATATAGGACGTAGTTCATAGATCATTAACCTCATCTCTGTCTGTATTTCCTGTACCATATCCTGCAGTGTTTCTGTCATTTCTACAGCTTTTTCCTGATCACTTTTGATAACAGCCGGTAGTGTTTTTAAATTTAAGCTAATTCCAAATAAATTCTGTGAAACAGAATCATGTAGTTCCCTGGCTATTCTATTACGCTCCTCAATAACAGCCAGCTGCCTATTTTCTTTTTCCAGCTGAATTTGTCTTTTCTGGGCATCTATATAATTAAAAAACAAAAATATCATAACTGCACCCACACCTGTTCCCAGACTGACATAAAAAGTAATGTTTTGATTAAATTGTTCTTGGGAATTACCCATAACTATAAAAAGCATTTTTGAACAAAAATAAAATACTAAACATCCAATAACATATGTGATTAGAGACTGAACAAAGATATTGTTAAAAAGAGTTAATGACAATCTTTTCCCAAAATAAATAACTAATCTTATCACAAGTGGTATTAATACCCCTACTATATAACCAAATATAATATATACCAGCAAAACTATAAAAATATTTTCTTCAGTTCGGCCTAAAAAGGCAAAAACAAACATTAAAGAAATACCTATACCAATAATACCACTTTTTAAAGATTCTATAATGATACACCTTATAGTTTCTTCCTTCATATTTTATCACCTGTCAATTAGATTATTGTCAATAGCCTTAATTACCGCCTGGGTTCTATCTTTTACCTGGAGTTTATTTAGAATATTGCTTACATGAGTTTTAACTGTTTTATCTGAAATAAAAAGTCTTTTAGCAATTTTCTTATTTGACAATCCTTTTACCAGTTGAGCCAGCACTTCTTTTTCCCGGGAAGTCAAAGACTCTGTCTCTACCTTTTTTTGAGAAACTCTCTGCATCAGCTTTTTAGCAATCCTGGGGTGCAGAACTGGTTCTCCCCTGTCAGCAGCCATAATTGCCTTAGTTAATTTTTCTGGCGGAGAATCCTTGATAAGATAGCTTAAAGCACCAGCATCTATAGCATCAATTACTTCTTGGTCTTTGCTAAAACTGGACAAAATTATTATTTGTGTACCAACATCAACTTCTTTTAGTTTTCTGGTCAATTGAGAGCCGCTAATATCCGGCAAATGCAGGTCAACAATAGCTATATCAGGCTCAAGTTCTTTCATCTCCTGAAAGGCCTTTTCTCCAGCCTCAGCTTCTCCAACAATTTCTATATCTACCTGCGTGTTTAGATATGTCCTTAATCCTTCCCTTACAAAAGGATGATCATCTACTAGATAGACAGTAATCATAACCTCAACTCCTTTACATTTATCAAATAATTATAAGCTTTCATATATATAAACTTACGTATTTATAAAATAACTAAAAACTGCCAACCTCATTAAAATTGTTCTAGAATCTACTTATATTTCCTTTAAATTCAATGTTAATTTTATTATATATTATTAACAAAACTCTTACATCAGCTAAAAGTTTAAAAAAGACTAAACTATAGTTGTATAAAAAACTCATACTTTTGGAGTAGAAACATTAATATTACATATCTCTTCCAATCTAAATAATTATTAATAATTAAACCTTTTTATGTTTGTGGTAATAGTAAAATAATGCTACAATTATAGTAAGGTTAGCTAGCTTGTAATAAATTATAATATATTGGTATATGAAAGAAGGTGTTCTGATGAGAGTTAATAATGCTCTATATAACACATTATTAAATTTGATAAAAAGTAGCAGCACTGACAGTCAGGGAAGTAATAATGATAAAGAAATAAACAATCCGATTAATATAAATATTTCCAATGATATATTAAGCCTTTTAAATAAATTTAATGATAAAAATAAAAAAGAAATAATTACAAACTGGTATAAGAACAATCTTCCTTTAACCAGAGAACATTTACAGAAACTACTAAGTATTATTAAAAACTCTTCAGATAAATCCTCTGCCCGGACAAAAATTAAAGCATTTGCTCTGCTGTTGAAAAATAGCATAGAACCTACTCCAAAATTAGTAGGAGCAGCAGCCAGTAATTTAAATCACAAAAAAACAATATCAAAATTAATAAATCAAATAACTGAGTCAGAGAATATTGGCAGGAAGATAAAACAAATATTACAACAACTCCAGATAAATACCAGTACAGAGTCTGAACAGATAACAAAAGAACTTACAAATTATAATACTGCTCTTATGAAAGGACTGGAAATATTATCTCCAGAAAAAAATGATAAAAGTCAGAAATTATTTCAACAGCTGTTAGGCCAACAAATAATAAATAATAGTAATAATAATTTGCTGTCAAGCCTGGAATTGCCACTTTATTTTCCACAATATAAACGGCTGTTATCTGGATTCTTAAAAATCTATAAAGAGCCCTATAAAAATCAAACAGATAAAAATAATAACAACAAAAACAGAACCTATAAAATAATCTTTTCAATAGATTTGCCTGACAAAGGAACGATTCAGGCAGAAATATACTACAATAAAAAATATATAAAAAGTATTTTTGGTTGTGAAAGTAAGGAAATCAGAAAACTTATAAAGTCTAATTTTGATATGTTAAAAGAAAAATTAAAATTAACTGGAAGCATAGTTGAAGAAGTAGAAGTTAACCTTCTTACAGACAAAGATAATATTGCAAAAAATAACAAAAATACAGATTTAGAAGAAGCTCAGCTGCAAAATGAAAATATTTTAGAAAATTATAAACATATTAATTTTAAAATATAATATGTAGGAGCTGTTAGTTATGAAAAATAATGAGAAACAAAAAGCTGCTGCTTTAAAGTATGATATTAACAAAGACAATGCGCCCCGCATAATTGCCAGCGGCAAAGGTGATCTGGCTAAAAAAGTCCTTGAAGCAGCTCAAAAAAATGATATACCAATAAAAGAAAACCAGGACATTGTTGACATCCTGGTCAAACTCAACATAGGTGAAGAAATCCCTCCTGAATTATATCAGGCCATAGCTGAAATCCTCAGCTTTATTTATAGGCTTGAAGATATGTAACCAATATTATAAAATTATAAACTTTTATACAGCATCAGACTTGTCTTTCATTTTTCTCTTATTTATATACATCATACTATCAGCATGCTTCATTGTATCTTCTAAACTATCAGCACCATTATGGTCTGAGTCATATTCAGAAGTGGTTGCATATCCGAGAGCAATATCAATTTTAAGAGAACTACTGGCTTCTCTGATTTTTTCAACAACCTTCTGACACTCACTATAATCAGTATTTAATAAAACAACTGCAAATTCATCCCCGCCAATACGGGCTATGATATCACCTTTCCTTAAAACAGTTTGAAATAGTTTAGCTGATTTCTTTATGTACTCATCACCTTTAACATGTCCCAAACTATCATTTACTTTTTTTAAATCATTAATATCACCAATAATAATTGATAAAGGTCTTAAAACTTCCATGCCTTCAAATTTTTTTATGATATTTTCAAAATGGCGCCGGTTATATAATCCTGTTAATTCATCATGTAAACTTAAATACTTAATTTTTTTATTTTGTTTCATATGTTTTTTGATTTGATTATAATTTTCCTTTACACCAAGTATAATTGCAATAAGTATCAATATTTTGGTCAGTAGGTAGTATTCCAGGAGCACAGCTGTAAAAAAAAGCATCATCTGTACCAACCAGAATAAGATTGTGCCTTTGCTGTCTAAAACTTTAATCATATAATGAAAAATAAAAATGCTAATAATATAATATGAATAGGCAAATAGAAAATCATTAATATTATTTACTTCTGTAAAACAAAGGACATATGTTAATACAGCTAATGTAATAAACATCACAGTAAAAACTAATCTTACTACAGCCTGTTTGCTTAACATAATTTCCACTTCCTTTACAATTTAAATTTAAAAAAGCTTTTTAAAAGTTTTCTCTTTTATAATAATACATAAAATTAAAATTCTTATCATAAAAAATTTATATCATATTTTATAATTAAACAATAATTGTTAATTTCCTTTTAATTTTTGTGAATTTTCTCAAGGGATCTTGTGCCTTTTTGTGGACAAACTATCATATAATTTTTTCCTATTTTATGTTATGTTATTCTAATTCCATCTTTAATCCATAGCCATATTCATAAAGGGGGTCATAATCCTCATCTCCATAATTAATAGGTAATTGGGATTCATTCCTGGGCCATGTTACCGGCAGTTTACCGGTAAAGTTGTAGTCTCCAAAGAGGACATCTGTTACTCCCTGGCCTTCTGTTCCAGGTAGCCAGGCTGCAGCAAACGCATCCCAGTCATCAATACAGTCAGTTACCATCAGCGGCCTCCCGGAAATCATCACTACAACCACAGGAACTCCAGCATTTTTCAAGTCGCTAACCTCTTTTATATTGATTGGTGACAGGCTTAAATCAGTGGTATCACCTTCCCACTCAGCATAAGGGGCTTCTCCCATAACTACTATTCCAACATCTGCTCTATTAATATCATCTACCACTTTGCCACTGCCAGCAACGGCTGTTTCAACAGCTTCTATAATAGATGTTCCTTCTGTAATGTCACCTGTGCTTCCCTGCCAGGAAAGTGTCCAGCCTCCGCACTGACTGCCGATGTCATCACTATTAGTACCGGCAACATAAATATTAGCATCTCTGGAAAGGGGAAGAATATTATCCTTGTTTTTTAACAATACCAGAGACTTCCTGACAGCCTCCCGGGCCACCTGTCTATGTTTATCAGAACCTATTACACTATAGTCTAATTTATCCGGTTCAACAAGTGGTTTTTCGAATTTACCTGCTTTAAACTTAAGTGTTAAAATTCGCCTGACCGCATCATTTATACGGGCTTCACTGACATCCCCGTCTTCAACAGCTTTTAATAAAGTTTCTATAAATTGTTTCCAGTCAGTGGGCTCCATAAACATATCAATACCGGCATTTACAGACTTAACAACCTGATCATAAAATGAAGGGGCTTCTATATAGTGAATAGAATTATAATCTGAAATGACTATACCTTTAAAACCCAACTCTTCCTTTAATACTTCTGTTATTAAATATCTCTGGGCATGCATTTTAGTACCCTGCCAGCTGGTATGGGATACCATAATAGCACCAACATCGGCTTCAATAGCTTCAAGATATCCTTCCATATGTATCTCTCTTAAAACTGCTTCTGAAACAGAAACATCTCCTCTATCAAGATAACCGTATGGTCCTGTACTCATTTCAACTCCACCATCACCCAGATAATGTTTGGCGGTAGCAATAACATAGTCCCCATTCATCTGAGCATCTTTACCCTGTAGCCCTCTGATAAATGGTGCTGCCAGCAATTCCTGTAATTCCGGAGTTTCACCAAAAGCCTCATAAACCCTGCCCCACCTGATATCACGCGCAACAGCTACACAGGGGCTGAAGTTAAAATCCAGGCCGGTAGCAGTAATTTCTTTTGCTGTAACCTTACCTACTCTTTTGACTAATTCCGTATCACGGGAAGCACCTAAACCAATGTTATGAGGAAAAATAGTTGCATCTTTTACAGTATTATGACCGTGTACAGCATCAACACCATAGATAATAGGAATACCAAGACGGGTATTTATTGCTGCCCTTTGATAATCATTATACATATCTACCCAGCTAGAAGCTTTATTGGGATATGGTGCAGAACCACCTCCACTAAAAACCGAACCCAGATAATATTTTTTAACATCTCCAGTACTTACAGCCTGTCTTTCAGCCTGTGTCATCTGACCGATTTTTTCTTCAAGAGTCATCCTGCTTAATAAATCTTCCACTCGTTTGGCAATGGTAAGTTCTGTATTCCAGTAGGGTAAATCTCTATCATGCTGACTAACAGCCTCATCCTGACATCCTACTGTCAGTAACATTAAAATAACTATTAACATTATTTTGCATAAACTGTAAACTCTCTTTTGCATTAAGGATTCCTCTCCCTCTTCTTCATTTTTCCTCTCCTGTTATACTAATTGGATATATTATAACATATTAAATGTTAAATTTATACAATTATATTAAAAAAACAGCATAAGTCGATTTAATATCGTAATCATGCTGCTCAGCGTTTTTTACTGTATACTGAAGGGTCTGCAGGAGCTGTAAAAACTATTAAACTGTTTCTTCCTTTATAAATTGTGACGTTCATCTATTTTATTCTATTTAGTATCTCTTCTACCTGTTCTCTACTTATTTCACCTCTGGAAAAAGCAGCCAGGCGATAAATTGGTTTGTCCGTAACATATAAAGAATATCTACCATTTATCTTGCATTCCGTATCTTCAATTTTCTCTATCTGTTCATCAGTCAATACATTCTCCAGTATTTTTCTAGCCTCACTATCTTCTATCCATTCAATAGGAGGTATTAATGCTGACAATGACAGCTTTTTTTCCTCTCCACTTTTAAGATTATATGGCTGTGATAAAATAATCTGTTCTGATGATTTGCCCACCAGGATTTGGTAGGTTCCATTTTCTGCCAGCCATTTGTTTAACTCCACATCATAATAAGCAAAATCACGCCTGGATAATGTAAAACAGACAGTTTTATCTTCTCCAATTTCTAATTCCACTTTTTTGAACCCTTTTAATTCTTTTTCCGGCCTATCGATAGATGCTTTTTCCGGTTTTATATACAACTGAACTATTTCTTTCCCCTTCATTTTACCTATATTAGAGATAGTTACTTCAACCCTAAGTAATCCATTATCACTGCCGTCTAACTCTTTAATTTTTAAATTATTATAAGCAAATTCTGTATAGGATAATCCATAACCAAAAGGATATAATGGTTCAATGCCTTTTTTGTCATAATATCTATAACCTACATATAAACCTTCTCCATATCTTACTTCCCCCGCCTGTCCAGGATAATTTAAATAAGCTGGTGTATCTTCTAATTTCACAGGGAAAGTCTCAGCTAATTTGCCTGAAGGATTAACTTTACCAAAAAGGATATCAGCGGCTGCACCACCACTACCCTGACCTGTCAGCCAACACTCCAATAATGCTGGTACTTTATCTATCCAACTGCTCATATCAACAGCAGAACCATTATTTAGTGCTACTACAGTATTGGGCTGTACCTCTGTAACAGCCTTAATTAACTCAACCTGATTTTCAGGTAAGCACAGGTCTTTTCTATCATAACCTTCAGATTCAATTTCTTCAGTTGTTCCAGCAAATATAATGACCCGGTCAACTTTTTCAGCCAGCTCTATCGCTTCTTCCAGCAAAGACATATCCAGTTTATCTTTCATAGTATAGCCGTCAGTATAGTTAATACTTATCTTTCTATTTGCTAGCTTTTTGATTTCTTCCAGAGGTATATCCACTTTAACGGCATTTACTTTTGAACTTCCCCCTCCTTCATAACGTGGTTCTAAAGCCATTTTACCTATCACGGCAAGTGTATCAATATCATCTGTATCCAGTGGAAGTATATTATCTTCATTTTTTAACAATACCATTGATTCAGCAGCAGCTTTTCTAGCCAAAGTATGATTTTCCTGGTAATTAACATGATTTTTATCATCTGCTTTTTTTGTTTCTTCTACTACTTTAAATACTATTTTTAAAATTCGCTCACATGTCTTATCAAGCACTTTTTCTGAAAGCTGGCCGGTTTTTACTGCATCTATCAATTTTTGATCATTTAATGGTGAAGTACCGGGCATCTCCAGATCAAGGCCGGCTGTAATACCTTTTACTCTATTATGGACTGCACCCCAGTCAGATACGACCAGACCTTCAAATCCCCATTCTTCTCTTAAAATATCTGTTAATAAATATTGGTTTTCAGAACCAAAAATACCATTTATTCTATTATAAGCACACATTACAGTCCAGGGCTGGCATTCTTTCACTATTTTTTCAAAAGCAGGCAGGTATATTTCCCTTAAAGTTCTTTCATCAATTATACTATTAACATAAAACCTTTTATGCTCCTGATTATTAGCAGCATAATGTTTTAAAGAAGTTCCTACACCTTTTTTTTGAACATTGTCCACATAAGATACTGCCAGCTCCCCAGCAAGATAAGGATCTTCAGAAAAGTATTCAAAATTACGTCCGCAGAGTGGAGTCCTTTTTATATTTACCCCGGGACCCAACAGAATGTCTACTCCCTGGTCTTTACACTCAGCAGCCAGGGCTTTACCTATTTTGCCGATCAGTTCTCTATCCCAGGATGATGCCAGGGCTGAAGCCGTTGGAAAACAGGTAGCAGGCCTACTATTACCCATTCCTGTAGACTCATCTACAACCCTTAGACCATGAGGACCATCTGCCATCATAATTGAAGGGATATTAACACTACCAATTTCTTTTGTTTTCCAGAAATTGGCGCCAGAACACAATGCCGCTTTTTCTTCCAGTGTCATCTTTAGTATTTTTTCCTTGATATCATTCATATCTATTACTGCTCCTCTCTTTATTTAACTTTGAACATGACTCTCTTTTTTTCAATTTTACAGGGAGTAATACCGGTGCCGGTGAATTACCACCCTGATCAATTATTTTCATAAGTAAGTCAGCTGCTTTTTGCCCCAGTAGTTTTTTATTTTGTGCAATAGTTGTTAG
Organism: Halothermotrichaceae bacterium; assembly: GCA_048623215.1. Lineage (GTDB taxonomy): Bacteria > Bacillota > Halanaerobiia > Halanaerobiales > DTU029 > JBMCBT01. The sequence goes on along the minus strand of JBMCBT010000033.1, from coordinate 10,336 downwards.
TTTTGGTGTAACATATCTACTTAAATCTATATCATCAAATCCTATTAATGATATATCCTCTGGTACTTTTAGACCCACATCCTTAATTGCCCTCATAGCACCAATAGCTAGACTATCACTATGGCAGAAAACAGCCGTAGGCCTGTTCTTTACTGAAAGTATTTTTTCCATTGCCTGATAACCACTTTTTTCAGTATATTCTCCACTAAAAATCCAGCCAGTATTATAATTCAAATCTAATTTTTTAATCATCCTCTGATATCCTATTAACCTGTCGTGGGTTGCTTTTGTGTTAGGCAGTCCTGTTACCATACCTATTTTTCTATGGCCGAGATTATATAAATACCTGACAGCTGTTTCAGCTCCTTTGATATTATCAGACATCACATAAGAAGCATTTTTTCCGCTCATATCCAGATCAACAAAAACTGATGGTATATGAGACTGCAGCAGCTTGTTTAAATTAATATCGTCCTTTTTAATCCCCATAAGAACTACACCATCAACATGTCTATCCTTGCACTTTTCAACATAACTAAAACTGTCTCCCCAGGTCTTATTAGCAAAATATAATAAATCATAACCATTTTGCCCTAAATATTTTTCCAGGCCGAAAATTACTTCCCTGAAAAATGGATGCTGTATCCCTGTATTGTAATGGTCTGTAAAAAATAAACCTATGGTATATGATTGATTAGTCGATAAACTCCTGGCTGTAGAATTTGGTCTATAATTATGTTCTTTCATAATCTTTTTTACTTTATCTTTGGTATCTTGACTAACATCATGATAATCGTTTAACACCTTGGAAACAGTTGCGGTTGATACTCCTGCCAGTCTTGCAATATCCTTTATTGTTAACATAAAATGTCATCCTTTCCTTCTAAAATTAATTCTTTTATAGCCTTATCAGGATGTTACGAAATCGCTTTCAGTTTATATTATAAATCTTCTACTTCTCATAGTAAAATCCTGCAATCCTGCATTTATTTTTCTAACTTTTTGCAGGATTTCCTCCTTATTAATTCTACGGGGACAATAATTGATGAATGACTGTTACCAGCACCATCTATCATTTTCAGTAATAACTCTGATGCCGCTTCCCCCATCTCTACCTTTTTCTGGCGAATAGTTGTCAATGCTGGTTTAACATACTTACTTATTTCTATATCATCAAAACCAATTATGGAATAATCCAGTGGAATGCTTAATCCTGCTTCTTCTACAGCTTTCATAGCACCAAATGCCATCACATCACTTTGGGCAATAACAGCTGTAATTTGCTTCATTTTTATGATTTTTTTCATAGCTATATAACCAGCTTTTTCTGAATAGTCACCCTTAAAAACCCAGTCAGTATTAAAGACTAAACCTAATTCTTTTAATCTTTTTTTATATCCATAAAATCTGTCTTTTGTAGGTTTTATAGTGCCTAAGCCCATAATCATAGCTATTTTTTCGTGCCCCAGATTATAGAGATAATTAACTGATTTTTCTGCACCAGAAACATTATCAGAAATAACATAGGATGCATTTTTTGCTGTAATATCAATATCAATAAATACTGTAGGAATATTTGATGTAAGCAAATCTGAAATATCAGCATCACTATTTTGAACACCCATTAAGATTACACCATCTATATGTCTATCACGACATTTGTCTGCATAACTGACATTAGCACCCCACTTTTTATCGGTAAAATACAATAGGTCATAGCCTGCTGTCCCCAGCCTTTTTTCAAAACCATATATTATTTCTCTAAAATAGGGGTGATGAATCCCGGTATTAAAATAATCATTGAAAAATAACCCGATTGTATTGGATTTACGGGTTGATAAACTTCTGGCAATTGTATTAGGTTTATAATTTGTTTTATTAATTATTTGAATAACTTTTCTTTTAGTTTTTTCGCTTACATCAGGATAATCATTTAGCACCCTGGATACTGTTGTCGTTGATACTCCTGCCATATTTGCAATATCCTTAATAGTTGTCATACAAATATTCCTCCAGTTTTGCTGCTATTTATGTGTAAATATTTTTTATCAACGTCCAGGTGTGTTACTGCCCGCATCAGGTCTTTCCCCATTACTGTCAGCCGGACACCTTTTTTTAACAGTTTATTTGATAGTTCATCAGCAGTAATTCCATTAACAGTAAATATTATTATATTTGTTTCTACTGTTTCAGGGTTTAAATTTATCTGTTCTAAATCAGCAATCTCTTCAGCGAAATAACGTGCATTTTCATTATCCTCTTTCAACTTTTTCAGGTTATTGTTTAAAGCATATATACCTCCTGCTGCAATAATACCAGCCTGCCTCATAGCACCACCGAGGCGCTGTTTCCAGTAGCGTGCTTTATGAATAAACTCCCTAGAACCAGCCAGTACAGAACCAACCGGTGCACCAAGTCCCTTACTTAAGTCAACCCAGACAGAATCAAAAAATTCAGCATACTCTTTAGCAGATATCCCTGAAGCAGCAACTGCATTAAACAGCCTGGCACCATCCATATGTGTAGCTAACCCTTTATCTTTAGCTAACTGACATACTTCTTTGATGACTGACAGAGGCCAGACAGCACCACCACCAAAATTTGTAGTTTGCTCAATAGATACTACTCTTGACTGCGGGTCATGAAAGTCTTTTGACCTGACGGAAGATAAATCGCTTCTTCTTTACCCAGCAGCTCGGCGACTATTGTATTTAGCTTATTTACAGTGGGGTCTTCCAGCAGCTGCTCATCACCTACTTGAGCTGCTGCCATAAAGTTACGCATTTCCTGTGACGGTCTTGTTGCTGTATCACTAAATAAATCTACTTTAATATCCACTATAACCACTCCATCAATTTTATGATATTATTCTATTACTTCACCATCAACTACAAAAGACTCATTAACAACAATAGTATTAGCCCAGTTGTCACCTAATCTTTGTCCTTTAGAATCACTTAAACTGATAATCAATTCAACTATAATTAAAACAAAACCAATTAAAGGGCCAAATATCCAGCCTAAAATAGGCACAATTGCTATAAAGTTACCTACAGTTAGTGTAATATTACGCCTGGCAGATATGGCCAGGTCAACATAACCACCATCTAACTTAATTACTTCCAGATTAAATAATTTTTTGCCAATACTTTTATTTTTCCAGCTTTCATCATTATTTAACTGATAAACCAAACCGTCTCTAAAAAGCATATAAAGAACACCTATAATTCCCCCAATTAGTGGTAAGATATAGGTTATAGCCCAGGCTATTATCAAATCAATAAATAAAGCTAAAAAACGATTTGCCAAATCTGCTTTTTGATATTTCATTTTCATATCCTCCCGTAAATCTATTATTGTTTATTCTTTGCTATATAATTATTTCGCAAATAATATAGGAAATCCTTTTTTTTACAGTAAATCTAAATGAAAAAGCCGGGTTCCCCCGACTTTTAACTACTTACCTTTTTTCCAGACTTTTAATTCTATAGAGTAAATTATGAATTTAATTTTCTTTATAGGTCAAAATTTTCATTATCTATTTTTTCTACAGCAGCAACTTCAATTACCTGTGTATTAGCAAACTTATCTCCTAAACGTCTGCCGTTGTCATCAGTTAAAACCAGTATTAATTCAATTACACCCAGGATAAAACCTATAATAGCACCTATTGCCCAACCAATAATCGGTATAACTGCAATTAAGGTACCGATAGCAAGTGGTATGTTCCTTTTAGCTGATAGCTTTAAGTCTATATTCCCACCATCCAGATTAGCAACTTCTAAATTTAATACTTTTTTTCCAATACTTTTATTCTGCCAGTTTTCATCTTTAGTTATCTGGTACATTATACTATCTTTACATAAAATATAAATACCTCCTAGCAAAAAACCTATAAATGGTATTAATGAAGGTATCCAGGCAATTACCCCATCAATCAAGGCAGCAGCACATCTGGGCATAAGATCAGTTTTTGAATATGACATAATCTTCCCCCTCTCCCTTTCGTTTTGCTTTCTATAATTAGTATATTCATTTATTTTCAAATGTTGCCAGTTAATTTGAAACAGGTATTATATAAAAAGCCGGGAACAATAAATTACCCTCAGCTTATTAATACTTACCTGGAATATAAGTAATCTTTATATAATAAAATTCAACAACATAACTGATACAACTCCAACTATAATTGTTAAAAATATATTTTTTTTATAAATAGCTATTAAAAAAGAGGGTAATGCCGCCAGTAAATATATATTCGTATAACTTACTACCAGTTTCCCTTCCTGAATTAAAATTCCAGGTGCCAGTAAAGCCGCTAAAATTGCTACCGGTATAAATCTTAACCATTGAACAACAATATCAGGTATATCTCTTTTTGTAAGTATGGCCAGAGGCAAAAACCGCGGAAGAAAAGTGACTACTGTCATACCTGCAATCATAACCAGATATTTTACTTCCATCGTTCAAAAAACACCCCCATTGTAGCTGCTATTACAGTAGCTGCAATTATGTTCCAGTTTTCTGGCAGAATAAAAACAAAAGATAATGATAAAGCTGCACTAATTATTGCAATAAAAACATCAAGTCTTCTTTGAATTTGCATTACTAGTAAAACAATAAACATAGCCGGTAAGACAAAATCAATTCCAGGAAAAGTTGTCTTATTTAAAAAATTACCAATTATAACCCCCAGCCAGGAACTAAATACCCAGCCAAAATAATTAGAGACTCCAAGAGTTAAATAAAATAAATCTTTTCTGGAATAATTTTTAAATTTAACACTGCCTACAGCAAAGGATTCATCTGTTATGACAAAACCAAGTAATGGTAATAACTTTCTATCCGTATTACTAAAATGCAAACTTAAAGAAGCACTCATAAGTATATGCCTTAAATTAACCAGAAAAGTCATAATAACTATAGGTATAATTCCTGTTCCAGCTGATATCATGTTTACAGCAATAAGCTGTGATGAACCAGCAAAAACAAAAACCGACATCAATACTGTTGTTAATCCACTTAAACCTGCTTTGGTAGCCAATAATCCATAGGCAATTCCTATTGGTAAATACCCCATAATTACAGGAATTGAGGCTTTAATGCCATCATATATAATTGTTTTTTTATCTATAACAATATCTTTAGTTTTATCCATTTTTGTCATAATTTTTCACTCACTGAGTAATACCCGGTCATCTGTTAGTTCATGGCCACTTTTTTCGGTAAACTTTCTTACCAGATCAGAAACAGTCATTTTTTCTCTTTCATCATCATCAATATCAAGTATTATTTCCCCTCTATCCATCATTATAGTCCTATTGCCCAGATCAAGTGCCTGATTCATATCATGAGTAACCATCAATACTGTTAAATTATTCTTTTTAACTATTTTTTTGGTTATATCTATTATCTGAATAGCTGTTTTAGGATCAAGGGCTGCTGTATGCTCATCCAGCAGTAATACTTCCGGGTTACCTAAAGTAGCCATAAGTAAAGTAAGTGCCTGTCTTTGACCACCAGATAGAAGTTTTACTGGATACTCCAATCTATCTTCAAGTCCCAGTTCCAGCAGACTGAGCATATCTTTAAATTCCTGTCTACGGTCTTTATTTAACCCGGGCTTTAATCCGCGTTTTTTGCCGCGCTTAACTGCCAGGGATAAATTTTCTTCAATGGTCATTTCTGCTGCAGTCCCTTTCAATGGATCCTGAAAAACCCTACCAACCAGATATGCTCTTTTATGAACAGGCCATTTGGTAACTATCTGGCCACTAATACTGACCTTACCCATCTCCGGAAAATAAGTGCCTGCTACCATATTTAAAAGGGTAGATTTCCCGGCACCATTACTTCCTATAATAGTAATAAAATCACCTTTTGCAACTGTTAGATTAATTCCTTTTAGAGCATAATTTTCATTTATTTTCCCATAATTAAATACTTTATGAAGTTTAGTGATTGTCAGCATTATCAGAACCCCTTTCCAGAAGATGCTCGGCAAATTCATCCTGAATCATGAATTTGCGTAGTGAAGGAGCACCCAGTGCCAGAATAACAAGTAAAGCTGTTACTATTTTTAAATCTGTAGCCTGAAAACCAAGCTGTAGTGCAAAAGCAATTGCCATTCTATAAACAATAGCACCTATTATTACTCCCAGAGTTGCCAGTTTGATTTTACTGGTTCTTATAATAACTTCACCAATAATGACAGATGCCAGACCGATTACTATCATTCCTGCACCCATTCTAATGTCAGCTGATTTTTGATACTGGGCTACTAGTGAGCCGGCAAGTGCTACCAGGCCATTTGCCAGTGCAAGCCCCAGTATTTTAATAAAATCTATATTTACTCCCAGACTCTGAATCATAACCTGATTATCTCCAGTTGCTCTAACTGCCATCCCCAGCTCTGTATGAAGAAAATAATCTATAAGTAATTTGATAAATAATATTATAATAGCTAATATAACAAGATCCAGATAGTTAAAATTATAAACTAAATTGCCTAAAAAACCTTTTATAATTGAAAAAATTGTAGCCGGCCTCTCACTACCCAGTAGTGATAAATTTGATTTTCCCATTATACGCAGATTAATAGAATAAAGAGATGTCATTGTTAATATACCTGCCAGAAGACCGGCAATTTTTAATTTTGTATTAATTATACCAGTAATAACACCTGCTGCCGCTCCCGCTAAAAAAGCTATAAAAGTTGCCAGAAATGGATTAAATCCTGAGATAATCAATATTGTTGCTACAGCCGCTCCCAGTGGAAAACTTCCCTCTACAGTCAGGTCAGGAAAATCAAGTATCCTGAAAGTAATAAATACCCCCATGGCCATAAGGCCATAGGGAAGTCCCTCTTCTATTGTATCAAGCATTAGTTCCAACATATATTTCATCCCCTAATATTTTTAATCATCAGTCTTCCTCCATCTTAAACTTTCTGTTAATAATAAGCAGTCTATCATAATTTTTTATAAGATAAGTCTCTTATTCTTCACTTTTATTTATTATTTCAGCATCCTGTAGTAAATCTTCTGAAATATCAACAGACATATGTTCCATAGCTTTTTCGTTAACTGTCAATACAGGAGTACCATTATAATATTGAATAGGCATATTTTCTACTTTAGCATCTTCTTCAATGACTTTTACTGCCATATTTCCAGTCTGCTTACCCAGTTCATAATAATCTATACCTACAGTAGCTAATGCACCTTTTTCTACACTACCCTTTTCACCGGCGATTAAAGGAATATCTTCTTCTTCAGCTACTTTTACCACAGATTCAAGTGCAGCAACCACAGTGTTATCTGTCCAGATATAAAGTACATCTACATCTTTTTTGGCCAGTGAATTTGCTGCCTGTAAAACAGCGCTGGTAGTATCTGCAGTAGCTTCCACTAATTCTAATCCATATTCTTCACATGCATCTTTAGCTATATCTAACTGCATTTCAGAATTGGATTCACCACTATTATAAATCGTCCCGATCACTTCAGCGTCAGGTGCTATTTTTGTAATAAGTTCTATTTGTTTTTTAATAGGAGTTAAATCTGATGTGCCGCTGACATTAATTCCAGGCTTGTCCAGCGATTCTACCCCTACCTGTAGTGGATCTGTTGTCGCTGTAATCAATATAGGAATATCATCCATAGCACTAGCTGCTGCCTGTGCTGCTGGCGTAGCAACTGCTAAAACTAAGTCAGGTTTGTCTCTTTTGAATTTATTAGCAATAGTATTTGCTGTTGACAGGTCATTTTGTGCATTCTGAATATCATAAGTAATATTTTCCCCATCTTTATAACCTTTTTCCGCCAATGCATCAATAAAACCATTTCTAGCAGCATCAAGTGCAGGGTGTTCTGCAATTTGAACAATCCCAATATCTAACTTTTCGGCTGCTTCCTCACTACTTAGCTCTTCTGTTTGTTCTTGTTGTTCTTGCTGCTCTACATTTTGGTCTACATTCTGATTACTTAAAGTAAAAATAAGAGCTGCCACCACAATAACTGCCAATACAACCCAAAAAACTACTTTTCTACTCTTCTTCTCCATAATTTTTACACCTTCCTATTTTTAAAATTAATATTTATAGTAAAGAAATTATAACATGTGTTATTTTCCGTTGTCAAACCTAATTTTATTAACATTTTTTACTGAGGCAGAATAATATACAAAGTGAGGTGAAATAGATGATAAATATAGATAGATATAAAAAAATCTTGTAGCACAAAATTCTCCATTTTGTAATTACGTATTAGGACTGGACACAAAACAGTTAACTTTTCTGACCTCAACTATACAAAAATCATTGTTTATACATTAATTATATAGCTTAATTATTTTTCAGGACGGATTAAAGCTTTTTTATGATATCCAATCAAATCTTCTCTCCCTGCTTTTTTTAAAGCTTTATAGACAAGTTTATAATTTCTGGAATAATTATACTGCAAAAGAGCCCGCTGCATCTTTTTTTCTTCAAGGCTTTTTGGTACATAAACTTTTTCCATAGTACGGGGGTCATAACCAGTATAATACATCGTAGTTGATAAAGTTCCGGGTGTTGGATAAAAATCCTGTACCTGTTCTGGATGATGATCAATGTCACGCAGGTATTCAGCCAGTTCAATAGCTGACTTAAGAGTACTGCCGGGATGTCCGGATATTAAATAAGGGATCAGGTATTGTTCTTTGTTAATTTCTTGATTAATACGGTAAAATTTCTTTCTAAACTTTTCAAAAACTGCATTATCCGGTTTTCCCATCAAATTAAGTACATTCCTGGATACATGTTCAGGGGCTACTTTTAATAATCCACTGACATGATGCTGACAGAGTTCTTTGAAAAACTGGTCATCTTCATCAGCCATGATATAATCAAAACGTAGCCCAGACCTAATAAATACTTTTTTTATTTCTTCTTTACCTCTCAATGTCCTCAAAACATCCAGATATTCACTATGGTCTATATTTAAGTTTACACAGGGCTCAGGGTATAAACACTGACGGTTCTTACAGGAGCCTTTATGCAGTTGGCGGTCACAGGCCGGATTCCTAAAGTTAGCAGTCGGTCCTCCCACATCATGAATATATCCTTTAAAGTCCGGTTCATCAATTATATCTTCTGCCTCTTTTAATATAGATGCCTTGCTTCTACTGACTACAGCCCGCCCCTGGTGAAATGATAGTGAGCAAAATGAACAGCCGCCATAACAGCCGCGGGAACTGGTTATACTATATTTTACTTCTTTAATTGCTGGTACACCACCATCTTTTTCATATAGCGGATGATAGTCCCGCTGATAGGGTAGAGAATAAACCAGATCCAGAAGTTCCCTGTCAAGTGGTTTAGCCGGTGGGTTCTGTACCAGATATCTATTTCCATGTTTCTGTACTAAAATATTACCCCGTACTGGGTCCTGTTCATCATACTGTATTTTAAAGGCCTGTGCATATTTTTTCTTATCACGGGCTACTTCTCGATAAGAGTTAAGTCTTTTATAACCGTAGACTTCTTCCAGACTATCAACAATAAAACAGGTTCCAGGTATATGTCTAATATATTTTATTTCCAGACCACTATCCAGATTTTCCGCAGCTTCTAATATCTGCCTTTCTCCCATACCGTAAACCAGCAAATCCGCCCTGCTGTCAAAAAGTATTGAGCGACGTACCTTATTATCCCAGTAATCATAATAGGCAAAACGCCTCAAACTGGCCTCTATTCCCCCTATGATAATAGGAGTATCCCTATAAACTTCCTTTATCCGGTTACAGTAGACTATAGTAGCTCTATCAGGTCTTTTTCCACTTTTCCCCCCAGGAGAATATGCATCTTCTCTACGGGGACGTTTGTTAACTGTATAATGGTTAACCATGGAGTCCATATTCCCGGCAGTTACCAGAAAACCCAGTCTGGGGCGGCCCAGTTTTTGAAAATCATCAGTACTGCGCCAGTCGGGCTGTGCTATAATACCTACCTTAAACCCGGCATCTTCCAATACCCGTGCTATAATAGCTGTTCCAAATGAAGGATGGTCTATATAGGCATCACCTGATACAATAATAAAATCCAGTTCATCCCAGTCTCTTTCTTCCATATCTTTTTTATTTATAACCATAAACTGATTCCGGTTCATTCATATCACCTATTCTTTTACTTTTCTATTTTTTTAGTCCAGCCTGATATTATAATAATACAATTATTTAAAGTCTATTTTGATGCAAACAGACAATCTTATTATATCAATAGATACTAAATATTAAAACTGGTATCCTGAATAAACAACCTACCTATATAAAATAATATAATTTATAACCAAAAAAA
>JBMCBT010000032.1:0-22212 GCA_048623215.1 Halothermotrichaceae bacterium | reverse complement strand
CTCCTTAATAAATAATGATAATATTTAATATATATTTATATTTAACTACTAGCATTTAAGTCATTAATATTATAACCAATATCTTGTATCAAAAATGTAAACAACTTTACATAAAAATACTTTAAGGAAACCATGAGTGTATTGATAATTTTATTTTTTACAAAAAATTGGGCAGTAAAAACTGCCCAATACAGTAAACTCTCTCACCTTTATATATTTTTATACTTTATTCATTCATCAGTTCTTTCAATTCTTTTATCAGGTCATTCAATTCATCAAAGCTCTTTAAGACAGAATCATCCAATTCATTCTTTTCTTCATTGCTGGCTAATACTTCCTCTGTTGAAGCAGATGTCTGTTGAATTATACTTGATATTGCGGTAATTTCCTGAACTATATTTTCTGAAGATGTACTGACCTTTTGAACAGTTTCTTCAAACAACTCTGCCTGACTAACTACTTTTTTAGTATTATTGTCAATTTCTTCAAAAGCTTCTTTCACATCATTTTTAACTTCCTGACTGGAAAGTACTGACTGATGGCCCTGTTTAATTTCTTCAGCAGCCTGTTGTGTCCTTTTCTCTATCTTATTTAATATATTGGAAATTTCATCAGTTGATTTAGTAGAAATTTCAGCCAGCTCTCTTATTTCATCGGCAACCACACTAAATCCTCTGCCGGCTTCCCCGGCCCTTGCAGCCTCAATTGCTGCATTTAAAGCAAGTAAGTTTGTCTGGCCGGCAATACTATTTATAGTTTCCAGTATTTCTCCTATCTGCTGGGTCTGGTTATTTAAATCAGTTACAACTTCTACATTCTTTGCAACAACTTCATTTACCTCTTCTATCTGTTGATCAAGTACATTTATCTTCTGGTTACCACTTGCTGTAACCCTAGATGTTTCTCTTGTAACTTCCCTCATATCTGATGATGCTTCACTTAAATCTTTTAAATCATCTGCGGTAGAATGAGCATTGGCATTGATATCATCCATACTATGGGCCTGTTCTTCAGCTCCTTCAGCTATTTCCCGTAAAGACCTGGTAACTTCTTTGGATATTCTATCACTTTTATTCATATTTTCCTGCAGTTTATCACTAAAATCGTCAACGATAGCAACTGTATGATTAACCTTTTGTAATAACTTTTTATTTTTTTCATTAGCGGTATTTAGCTCTTTATTTTGTTTTTCCATTTCCTGCTGCATCTTTATACCTACTCTGGATAAAGCAGTTAAAAGGATTATAAAAATAATTATGTAAAAATTAAGAATCATAATATTAGTCTGGTCAGCTATTTGAACAAGTGTATTTGCCAGTACCAGATTTAAAACTCCCATTAAAATTATAGATTTGAAATTAAAATAAAAAGAAATTAGTATTAAATTAAAAAACAGTATTAAAAAACCTATACTATCCGGTGAAAGGGTTATAGTAAAATAAGAAATTACAAATAAACCAATTACATAAAAATATTGAATATATTCAGTCAACATCTTCCGCCAGATTAACAGGTTAAGCACCAGTCCTATAGTGCCTGTAACAACTGCATAATAAACTATTTCCATCAATGAAGCCTGAGCTAATATGTATAGTACTAAACCTAAAACTACAGATAACCATAAAAGCTTAATTAATAATATATTTCTTTTCTCAAGTCTTTTTATATTCATAATAAAACTCCCTTCTTTAGATAATATGGCCATATTTTTTACTTCAAGATAAAAGATAAAACTCCTTTAATAAATAATATATTTTGTAGTATTTTTTTAAAATTAAAAATATTTTGTAGAATGATATGTACTTTAAGGTATATATTTTTAAAAATTAATCAAACTTTTTTAAGGCACTACCATTAAGATATTTAAATTTCTGCCCCTGAACAATATCCTTTTCTTTCATTTGCTCAATTATCATATCATGAATTTTCCACCAACTGCTATCCCAATTAACAAAAAGAGAATTCTCTTCCGGTGCTCTACCAAGTAAACGCTGAACGGCTATCCCTGGATCCAGATATTCCAGAAAGCTGATAACTCTTTCCATATATTCTTCCAGAGATATAATTTTCAATTTTCCTTTTTTATACTTTTCTGCAAAAACTGTACCTGCTCTTATATAAAGAGCATGTATTTTTACATTATCTACTTTAAGAGCTGATAATATTTTAGCTGCTTCTATAGTATCCGTCATATTATCTCCAGGTAAATTTAAGATTAAGTGAATTCCTGTTTCAAACCCATATTTTTTAGCAGTAAGTACTGCATCTAGACACTCAGCCAGTGTATGCCCTCTATTGATTTGTTCTAAAGTATGGTAATTCACTGTCTGAAATCCCAATTCAAGACTCAGTACCAGTTCTGGTTTCACACTTTTAACCATATCTTTTATCTCCTGTAAATATTTGTCGCCGACACAGTCCGGCCGGGTAGAAAGCGAAATTTCTACTATATCTTCTATATCCAGTGCCTGCTTAATATACTTTTTTAACTGTTCTAATGGTAAATAGGTATTAGTAAAATTTTGAAAATAGGCAATAAATTTATCTACACCATATTTTTCTCCTATATATTCCCTGTGCTCTAACAGCTGTTTTCTTACTGAATATTCGGATGGAAAACTTTCAAAACCAGCACCCTGTTCACCACAAAAATCACACCCGCCTTTACTTATAGTGCCGTCACGATTGGGACATGTAACCGGTAGATTAACAGGAAGTTTATATGTTTTTTCTCCATGTTTTTGTTTAAGAAACTTTGAATATTTATAATATCTCTGCATATTTTTAACTCCTTTTGATAGCCCCCAGTACCTGTGGGGGAGTCTTTAGCTGATTTAAAAAGTGGTAATGCAGTACATTAAATTCATCCTGTTTCAGTTCTTTCAGGTAATTATGAACTGTATTAAATTCTTCTTTTCCACCTGAATGTTCTGTATAACATACCAGTACCAAAATACCACCAGTCTTTAAAAGTTCTATTCCTTTTTTAACAGCTTGTAGTGTATCTGCTGCAGTAGTAGGTTTGTTTTTATCTCCTCTAGGTAAATAACCTAGATTAAATAAGATTCCAGACACAGAACTCTCTATGTATTTTTTTACATTTTTATGATTATCCTTTATTATCTTTACCCTATCTTGATATTTTTTTTCGACAATTTGCTCTTTAGTATTGGCAATAGCTTCTTTCTGGATGTCAAAGGCCCAGACATATCCTTCTTTACCGACCAGGTCAGCAAGAAATACTGTATCATGACCATTTCCTGATGTAGCATCAATTACTTTATCACCTTCTTTTATATAATTTTTCATCAGCCAGTGAGAAAACTCAACTCCCTGCATAAAATCACCAGAACGCATCTTTTTACCTCCTTAAACCAGAATTAATTTTGTGTTCAGCATAATACAGGCATAATTTGTCCTGTTTTTACAAAATCTATTATATAAGAAATTTTATAAAAAGTGAAATTTAATAAAATAAAGGAGGCAGTCATGGAAAATACAGAAAACAAAAAACAGGAAATACCGTTAATGGTTGAAAACCTTATAAAAAAAGGCAAAACAGCTTTAAGGGATATGATAAAACTTGATCAAAGTCAGGTTAATAATATAGTAAAAGAAATGGCTCTGGCAGGATTATCCCAACACATGCAGCTGGCAAAGCTGGCAGTTGAAGAAACTGGAATGGGTATTTATGAAGATAAGATAGTGAAAAATCTTTTTGCCACTGAATATATCTATCACAGTATTAAATATATAAAAACTGTTGGTATTATTAATGAAAATGAAGAAGAAGATTATTACGAGATTGCAGAACCGGTAGGTGTTATAGCCGGTATCACACCTGTTACAAATCCTACTTCTACTACACTTTTTAAATGTTTAATCTCATTAAAAGCACGTAATCCAATTATTTTTGCCTTTCACCCATCTTCACAAAAATGCAGTGTAAAAGCAGCCAGAATCATGAAAGATGCTGCTGTAAAAGCAGGTGCTCCCAAAAGTTGTATCCAATGGATAGAACAACCTTCAATTGATGCTACCCAGTCTTTAATGAAAAATGACGGTATCTCCTTAATACTGGCAACCGGCGGCTCTTCTATGGTTAAAGCAGCCTATAGTGCCGGCAAACCAGCTCTGGGTGTTGGGCCTGGTAATGTTCCCTGTTATATAGAAAAATCAGCAGACATCAAACGTGCTGTTACTGACCTTATACTTTCAAAAACATTTGATAATGGTGTGATCTGTGCTTCAGAACAGGCTGTTATTATTGATGAAGAAATCTATGAACCAACCACTTCTTACTTAAAAAAGATGGGATGTTATTTTGTTAAAGATGATGAGAAAAAACAATTAGAAGATATAGCAATTGATCAGAAAAAGGGATCAATGAATCCAGAAATTGTTGGTCAATCGGCTTATAAAATTGCAAAAATGGCAGAAATTGATGTTCCTGAAGATACAAAAATACTGCTAGTAGAAATCGGCGGAGTGGGCCCTGATTATCCACTATCACGGGAAAAGTTAAGCCCTATTCTGGCCTGTTTGAAAGTTAAAAATTCTGATGAAGGTATAAAAAGAGCTGTAGAAATGGTCAACTTCGGTGGTTCTGGACACTCAGCAGTTATTCACTCAAATGATGATAATGTAATTGAACATTTTGCCGAAAAAGTTAATACCGGCCGGTTGATTTCAAACCAACCTTCAAGCCATGGTGCTATCGGTGATATCTATAATACATCGATGCCTTCACTGACCTTAGGCTGCGGCTCTTTTGGTAGGAATAGTACAACAGCAAATATTACAGCAGTAAACCTGATCAATAAAAAACGTGTTGCGAAAAGAAGGTATAATATGCAGTGGTTTAAAATTCCTGAAAAAATATATTTTCAACCAGGCTCTATTCAATATTTATCCAAAATGCCTGATATTCATAGAGCATTTATAGTTACAGATAAAACCATGGTAGACCTGGGCTATGTAGATAAAGCATTATATTATCTTAGAAAAAGAGTTGGTAGAAACTATGTTAATTCTGAAATATTTCAGGAAGTAGAACCAGACCCAACAGTTAAAACCATTGAAAATGGTGTAGAAATGATAAATACTTTTAAGCCTGATGTAATCATAGCTCTCGGCGGTGGTTCAGTCATTGATGCTGCAAAAGCTATGTGGCTTTTCTATGAACATCCTGAAACAAGTTTTGATGACCTGAGAATGAAATTTATGGATATACGCAAAAGAGTTTTCAAATATCCTCCACTTAGTAATAAAGCCAAATTAGTGGCCGTTCCTACAACCTCCGGTACAGGCTCTGAAGTAACCTCTTTTACTGTTATCACCGATCCAGACAAAAAAACAAAATATCCGCTGGCAGATTATGAGCTTACACCTGATGTAGCGATTATCGATCCTGATTTTGTCCAAAGTTTACCGGCAAAGGTCACTGCAGATACCGGGATGGATGTATTGACTCATGCTGTAGAAGCATATGTCTCCGTAATGGCTTCAGATTATACAGATGGTCTGGCCATGAAAGCAATACAGTTGGTTTTTGACTATCTGCCAGGAGCCTATAAAAATAGTCAGGACAAAATAGCCAGAGAAAAAATGCATAATGCCTCCTGTATAGCAGGCCTGGCTTTTACCAATGCTTTTCTCGGTATTAACCACAGCCTGGCTCATAAACTGGGTGGTGAATTTCATATTTCACACGGCCGTGCCAATGCTATTTTGATGCCGCACGTCATCCGTTATAATGCTGCCAGACCAACCAAGTTTAATTCATTTCCAAAATATGAACATTATATAGCAGATGAAAAATACGCTCAGATAGTTAAATACCTGGGACTTCCCTGTGAAGACACACAAAAAAGTATCGACTGTTTAATTAAGCAGATAATAAATCTATGCAAAAAACTGGATATGCCGCTGTCTCTTAAAGAATATGGAATTGATGAAGATGAGTTTATGGATGCAGTTGATAAATTAGCTGACAAGGCATTAGAAGATCAATGTACCACTGCTAATCCCCGGATGCCGCTGGTATCAGAATTAAAAGATATTTATATAAAAGCCTACCATGGTAAAGATATAAATTAATAAATAAAGTTTATTCATATAAAAGCTTCCTGTAAAAGCTCTAGCTTATATTCAAGCAAATCAACTGTAATCAAAATGACTTATTAAAACAATCCCCCCTGATTATATGATACTTCCAAAGAAGTAGACAGTCTATTAAATTAAAATAGAATATCTACTTGACAATGGTAAGTTTATATTTATCAGGGGTTTTTTTTTGTTATTAAGTTTACTCAAAAAGTTGTTTTTTCATTAATTTAGGTGGTAGTGAGCCACAGGCAAGAATAGAATCATGTATTTCTTTCATAGATTTATCTGGATTCTTTTCTTTGTATTTTTCTATAATACTAATTATCTCTCTTTTACCCATCAAATAAGACTGAGGTTGAGTAGGTGAAGTAGTATAACGTTTGACCTCTGCCACAGCATCAGCTTTTTCCAAGCTGCATTCTTCAACCAGAAAATCTACAGCTTCATCAACACTCATACCTCTACAATGTAGGCTTACATCAAGTATTATCCGGGCCGCACGCCATAATTGGTCATTCAACCTGGATAATTTCTGTATCGGTTCATCAATATAACCCAGTTCTTCCATAAGTTCCTCACAGTAGAATGCCCAGCCTTCTACAAATAAGGTTGATACCATCATACCAAGTTTGCGTATAGTTGTACCACAGGTTACAGCCCAGACTAACTGCAGATGATGGCCGGGATATCCCTCGTGAAGAGTCGTAACAGGTAGTTTACCATTGGGGTGTGCTTTTAACTTCTCTTCTTTTTCTTTTTCTGGAGCATCTGGATTTACCGGTGTAACCAGAAACAATCCTTCAAGTTCTTTTTCAAAGATACCGGGCTGCATGTAGGCAGCAAAGGGTATAATCGGTCTCATATATGCAGGTGTTTCAATTATAGTTAATTTTTCATTTTCAGGTATAGTGGCAATATCATGTTCTTTGACAAACTTCTTGGTTTCTGCCATAACACTGCGGTATTTATCCAGCAGTTTATCTGCAGACGGATGGTCTTGCTTGGCTTTATTAAGAATTTCCCTAACAGTTTTTTCTGAGTCAATTTCTGCTGCCAGTTTTTCCATTTTTTCTTTGGTATCATTAAATATTTCCCATCCTATTTCCAGTAATTCTTCCTGGTTGTAATCAACCATATGGTCTTCTTTTAATCTTGTATTAAATCCGTCTACTCCTACAGCAAATTCACCATCAGCAGCAGGTTTTACTTCATTTTTAAGAAATTCTCCATAGGATTCTACAGCCTCTGCAGCTTTATTAGCTTCAGCAATAATTTCTTCTTTGATATCCGGAGCATTTTCTGCAAGTGCAGGCAGTAAACCTTTAAACAGACCTGGAGCCATCTGTGTCTGCTGTAAAGTAATATCTATCCATACTTCCGGAACCTTCGCTGCCTCCAGGATATCTTCACCGGCAGCTAAAATTTCTGGAATTTCTTTTAATCTTCCTAGAAGTGAATTCAATCTTTCTTCTATAGGTGCAAAATCTTTAATTATCAAACTCATAATACCATTAAATACTGCCCCCATATAATGGTTGGGATTACGCAGATGGTCTTTATCTATTTCAAAATCTCTGGTCTGCTGTTTTAATAACTGTTTTAATATTTCATAGTCTATTTTTGCATCCTTACTGTAACTTTCAGTATTTATAGAGTTCAGTTTATTCAAATATCCATTTACTTTCTTATTAAATTCAGTCTGAGACGCAAGGCTAAAATCACCAAGCCTATCATCCCACTTATGAATCCCCATGTATGTAGCATTAACAGGCCACTCTTCCAGCATTTCCATCAGCATCTCTTCACCATTTTTGTAAAATTCCGATTCGTTCATTAGTTTTTTCCCCCTCTTTTTTTACATAAAGAATCTATCTTTACTCTTCTCAGCTCAATTCTCTCTATTCTCACTTATAGTATTATCTATACTCAAACTTCATTCTAAATTATATTTTCTACAAAAATGATGAATTTCCTATTTGATATTTTTTTCTTTTTAAAATTATTTTTTTCTTATAATCGTCTACTCTCAATTAATAAGTATTCTTATCTGGAAATGAGCTTTTAATATGAGTCTTACCCATTATTTTCAAAAATGCTTTCAATTCTGGAGTCTGCTGTTTTTTATAATATTTATATAGTTTATCATCCATACCATTTTTTAATAATACATAGGAAATAGCCCTATAGAAATTACCGGTTTCAGTATCAGGCAAACTTTTGATAGCCTTATCAATATTTCCCTGCTGTAGTTCCTTTGAAAATTTTTCAACCTCAATTATATTCAAATCATCAAGACATGGTTTGAACTTTTCAGCATATCTGTATCTTTTCTCCAACTGTGGATACTTCTCCACCAGGTCAAAAGCATCATCAAATCTGTTCTGCAAAATATAAAGTGGTAGCAATTCAATATAGCCATATCTGGTATCTCCATTTTGAAGTCCAGCCAGGAGATATTTTTCAGCCTGTTCCAGACGACCTAACTGCAGCTCTAAATTACCTTTAGAATTTAAAATAGAATAATTATCCGGATATTCCTCAAGACTAATTGAAAGATATTTGTCAACTGCTTCCAGGTTTCCAAACATCCAGTTAAGACTGCGTAAATAACTCTCCAAACTACTATCCTGATCTATCTGATAAGCTTTTGTTAGATATTTAAGAGCTTTTTTATTATCTTTTCCAATAATATTTTCATTCTCATCAAATTGATAACCGTTAGCATAGATTCGACCTAACGCTTTATAACTATATGCATCATTTTTATTTTTTTGTATAGCTTCTTCATAAGCTTTAATAGCCTCTTTATATTTCCTGTCCAGAAGTAATTTATCAGCTTTGGTTAACTTATGGTCAGGAATCCAGTTTAACTGATAACGGTCATTGGTATCAATTGATTCGGAAATTTCCTCCCCTTTATTATTATAGGCAATAACTTTATAAACAATTGAACTATCAAGATTGTCGTACCCTATTACACAGATAGGATCTATACCTTTGGCATCCATAGATATTCCTGTATAAAATTTTTCTGGTGTTATTCTGATCTTACCATTTGTTTCATAAATTTTGTTAGAGTTAGATGGATATACTGTTCTGGAGCCATAGGAAACTCCGGTAAGAATTTTATAATATTCAGCACCAGGATATTTTTCCCATTCCAGAGGAAGAGTAGTCTTCTCAGTAATTTTCTTATTCTTCTCTGGAGCTTTTACTATTTTGACAGGTGGTCTGAATTTAATATTTTTTGTAATTGTCTCACCGCCCAGTTTTAAAGTACCTGTAAATCCAGACAAACTTTTTTCTACAGGTGATTTGTAGATATAATCTTTAATTCTAAAATAGGAAACACTAACTCCCAGAAAATACTCATCTGGCTCAACACCTCTAAATTGATAATTACCATTTTCATCGGTAATGGTTAAATAATCATACATGTGGGTAACACCTGTTGTTGTATACGGCAACCTATATTTTTCATCTTTCTTTTGCAGCATGACAAACACATTACCCATAGGCTTGCCATCTTTAGTTACTTTACCTTTCAGGTTTACTTCTTCATCTCCAAAGATATGTTTTTCCAGATTATTTATATCTTTTTGTTCAAAACTACTGATATTGTTAAAAGAATAAGGTATTATTCTAAAATAGTCTCCATCTTTCAGGTTTTCCTTAAGGTCAAAATAAGCTTCTTTATCTCTATTATACATAGTATAATAAAATTTAACCTCTTCAAAGATAAAGTCAAAATCTCCATATGAATTTTGTTCCATCTTTTCTATTACTTTTTCTGCTTTTTGTAACTGTCCAAGTTCAAGATAAATAAGGGCAAGGTCTTCGCCTGCATGCCAATAATAAGTAATATTTCCTGATTGAAAATATTCTTCCAATAAACTTACAGCTTTATCAATATTTCCTGCCTGATAATTAACTTTAGCCAGCTTTTCATGCAGTCGAAATAAACTTTCTTTATCATGATATTTCTTAAGTAATTTAAAATCCTGATTTAATTTTTTCAATTTTTCCTGATTTGACAAAGTTCGTAAAGTAGTACTGGACCAGCTGTCAAAAATCAATTCCACAAACATATCGGATCCTGGCATATCATTAAGTACTTTACTAAAAATATCCAGCGCCTTTTCTTTTTCAGGAAACTGTTGTACATATTTTCTATAATAAGCAGTCGCCATCCTTTTGTTTTCTTCTTCATGATAATTTTCAGCCTTCACCAGCAATACCTTGCCTACAATATATGGTTTTGCTATAAAAACAGCTGTAATCAAAACCAATAATAGAAGTATATATTTAACTTTTATTTTGATAGAAACCATTTTATAACAACCCCCTGTATTCAATTTCAATCCACTCCAGATGATAGCTGTTTATTTCCCCGCTTCCAGGAAAATAACTATTAATATCATATCCCAGAAATCCTACCACAAATAAACCACAGATAACTGCGTAGGACACAGGTATCTCAACTTCGTGATTTAACATACTTTTGATTTTATCCATAAGACTTCCGATTTTATCTTTAAATCTTTCCTCTTTAATTTCATTTATTATACCCTGCTTATATTCCTCTGAAAAACTGATTTCTTCAAACCCTTTATCCAGACTGTCTTTAATCAATCTATCAAATTTGTTTTCAGACACTAAAATCCCTCCCTTTTTCAGATAGAATCTTTTTCAACTTCTTTCTGGCCCTGAAAAGCCTGGTCTTTATTGTTGCTTCTTTTTCTTCAACTATTTCTGCAATTTCTTTAATTTTTAATTCGTGATAATAATATAACACAATTACTATTCGGTATTTTGCTTTTAAATTTAAGATTATTTGATAGACTTCATTCTTTTTTTCTTTTTCTAATACTCTGTTTTCTGGCATGTTTTCATAACCGGATTCAGATTTTTTCATATCACTTATTTCAGTTACTTTATTACTGTAAAATATGTTTTTATAACTCCATTTACGTAGTCTTGATTTGCATTCGTTAATTGTTATTCGATAAAGCCAGGTATATAATGACGACTTTTCTCTAAACATATTAATCTTATAATAAAGTTTTATAAATACCTTCTGGACTATATCTTTTGCCTTAGCCTCATTTTTCATATATGTATAGGCTGTTTTTAAAAGTTTATCACCATAGCAATCAATGATTTTTTCCAGAGCATCTTTATTTTTTTCTTTAAGTTTTTTTACTAATTCAGTCTGAATAAAATCGTCCATAGCTGCTGTATCCTCCATATTCATAACTTACCCCCTTTCACTTATTAGATGCAGCAAAAGGGGGTAAGGTTTCATTATTTATATATTTAGTTATATATTTATAAAAACCTGCTGTTTTATTCTTAAATTTTTATAACCAAGTTAAAATATTTTATAATTTAGTGTTTTTTGGCAAACAGCTATTAATTATGAAATTTGCTCATATAAATAAAATCTTTAAATAACTTAATAAATGCAAAGAAAATTATCAAAAATTCAAGCCGTCCCAGCATCATACCGATAGTTTCTGTCCATATTACTGCAGCCGGGGCATCAGCTGCTGTAATACCAACTGAAAGACCCACTGTACCAAGGGCTGATGCAAATTCAAAAAGGCTGTCTTCGAGATTATAGCCATGTGCCAGGAAGATAAGTACACCGATAAAATAAGTCATTAAATATAGAATAATATAATTAGCTACCTCTTTTATATGTTCACTTTTTACATACCATTTATCCTCACCACGCCAGACAAAATTTTCCCTGACACTATTTTGGGGGCTAAATTGATTTTTTATCTCCCAGTAAATTGATTTAAAAATTAAATAAACTCTAAATTGTTTTATCCCACCTGCTGTTGAGCCTGTGCCTCCCCCAACAATCATTAAAAATATAACAATTAGATTTGCAAAAAATGGCCAGCCTGTAAAACTAATAGTTGAAAAACCAGTTGTGGATAATGCTGATACAAGCTGAAATACAGCCTGACGAAAACTTTCACCTAGATTATCATAAAGTCCCTGTAGTGAAACAAAAACCAGTAGAGGTATCAGTATAACCAGTAGTACTCCCATTAAGCGAATTTCACCATTACGCAAGAACTTTTTAACTTTACCCTGTAATAAGGCAAAATGTGTTGCAAAATTAATAGTTCCCAAAAACATTAAGATTATGGTTACCAGTTCAACTCCGATATTATCCCAGTAACCTATACTCTCAGTTACCGTGGAAAAACCTCCCGTAGATATAGCAGCCATTGAATGGTTAATTGCATCAAATAAATTCATCCCTGCTGCAAAATATAATACTATACCGGCAATAATAAAACCTAAGTATATTCTGACTATCATTCTGGTTGACCGTCGTACATGAGGTAGCAGCTGATCTGTCCTGCCTTCTGCCATATAAAGCCCCATTCCATGCATGGGCAGTATTGAGGATAAAGCAATAACAGCCAGTCCAGCACCACCATACATCTGCATTAGACTTCGCCATAATAAATATATTTTAGGTGTGGTCTCAACATTCATTACTGATAACCCAGTAGTAGTCCATCCACTTACAACTTCAAACACTGCATTGGTCCAGCTCATTCCAAGTCCAGAAACAAAAGGAAGTGCAGAAAAAAATATTGCAACCAGCCATGATATAACAACAATAATACCGCCTTCCTTTAGTTTTAATGTTGTATTTTCTTCTTTTTCAATAATTTTATATAAAATAAATCCAATAATAAACGATATTATAGCACTTAATAAAAAATACTTTACATAAACAAAATCTTCGGGTTCAAAAAAGAGAGATACTAATGGGGAGAGTAGGGCTCCCCCTACCATCATCATCAAAACACCTATATATTTAGTAATTAATCGATATCGATATTTCAAAATATTTATATATGACATTAGATTTCACCACCGAGAATTTTAATTGCACTAGCCTGTTCTTCAGGAAGAGATATAATTAAGATTTTATCACCGCCCTGTATAGCAGTTCCCCCTCGGGGAATAACAATATCACCCTTACGAATAATTCCCCCCAGCACTATATCTAATGGCAGATCAATTTCTTTTAAAGACTTACCAATAGTAGGAGCATCATCCGGTATAACAAACTGAGTAACACTTAATTTGCCATTTTCCAGTGTCATTAAATTACTAATATCTTCAACAGCTACATTTTGCTCAATTAATGAACTTAATAATTGTGTAGTATTAAAGATAGCATCTATACCCAATTCCTTAAAAAGATCTTCATTTTCCGGGTTATTAACCAGAGCAGTAGTTCGCTCTATTCCAAAATACTCTTTAGCCATCTTACAGATAAATAAGTTATCATGATCTTTCTGAGTCAATGCCACCAGTATATCAGTTTTATATGCACCAGCATCTTCAAGAATTCCTGGATTAGACGCTTCACCATAAACAACAGTAGCATTTAAACTACGCGCAAGTTCGCGGCTGTGTTTTTTGTCTTTATTAATAATAACAACAAAATAGCCTTTAGATATTAGGTTTTTAGCCAGATGATATAATACTTTACCTCCACCAATTAACATTACCTGCATTACTCATCACTTCCCATCAATTTGTCTACCATCTCATCTACCAGTAAAGATATAGGAGACAAAGTTGTGATAGACGGATTATCATCAAATAGTTTATCCTTCTCAGGATCTACTACTCTAACCATAATAGATGAAACTTCGAAGAGCACACTGGCCATTTGAGCAATCATATAATTTGCTTTATCATTTCCAGTTGTAATTAATACAGAATCAGCCTGTTCTATTTTTGCCTGTTTTAAAACTTCCTGTTCCAGAGCATCACCTTCAACTCTAAAACCAGAAAACTCAACCGATAAAAATTCAAATTGAGATTCATCCTTATCAATAATAACTACATCACAGCCTTTTTGGGATAACAGGCCGGCTAACATAGATCCTGTTCGTCCGGAACCAATTATAACAACATACATTATTCTTCACCTTCTCCCAGGTTCACATCTTCCAGGTTAGCCTGAGGATTCATCTCACTGGCTCGCTGTAGATTATCACTGGCAGGTTGATAACTGGGATCTAAAGCAAGTGCAGCTCTGTACATTTTCATAGCTTCAGCCTGTTTATTTTTCAATTCATAAATTATTCCCAGCAGATTAAAAGGTTCCGGTTTATCTGAATTAATTGCTGTAGCTTTTTTTAATAATGTAACTGCTTCATTAAAATTATATTTATTAATTTCAGATTTGGCTAAATGCAAATAATCCTTAAAGGAGGCTGCTTTCTCTCCACTTTTATCAAGTTTAATACGTTCAAACACATCTTCTACAACTTCCAGTATTTCACTTGGTTTAAAAGGTTTACGCAAATAATCCACTGCACCAAGCTTCATAGTCTCAACAGCTGTTTCTACACTACCAAAACCAGTGATCATAACTACACGACTATCTATATTCATATCTTTTAACTCTTTTAAAACATCAATCCCATCTAATCCCGGCATTTTCATATCAAGTAAAATCACATGGAAATTACTTTCTTCCACCTTTTCCAGCCCTTCTTCCCCATTAATCGCTGTTTCAACCTGATAACCCTTGTTACTTAATGCCTTATCCAGAGTTAACCTTACATTTTTTTCATCATCTACAACCAATATTTTTTTGTCAATCATTTTCATTCCCCCTTTTACTATATTTATCAACAACTTCCAGCAATTTATCCTGTTTAATTGGCTTTATTAAATAATCTGCTGCACCAGATTCTTTTGCTCTTTCTAAATCTTTTTTCTCTGCTTTTGCAGTAATAAAAACTACCGGTATATCTGCGGTTATCGGATCATCCTTTAGTGCTTCAAATACCAGAAAACCATTCATTTTAGGCATCAAAATATCCAGTAAGATTAAATCTGGTTTTTCTTCCTGAACTTTTTCTAATGCAGATAAACCATCCCGGGCAGTTAAAACATCATACCCGGCCTTTTTTAAACTCATCTTTAAAACCAAAACAATATTTTTAGCATCATCAGCCACTAATACCTTATTCATTCAATCCTCTCCTCTAGCTATATGATGTTTCTTGAAATCATATGGTAATCTTGCACAATTTTTTTAAGCTAAATGGCGATATTTTGGAATAGTAAAAGTAAACCTGGTTCCCTCTCCCTCTTCACTTTCTACCCATATAGTCCCATTATGGGCTTCAATTATTTCTTTGGAAATAGCCAGACCAAGGCCTGTTCCACTGGCACTATCATCATTATTATTAGCCCGGACAAATTTATCAAATATTTTATCCTGATATTCTTCAGGTATTCCTATTCCAGTATCTTCTACATAAATATTTATTTTACTCCCTTTCTGGTGTGCTCCAACTTCAATTGTACCTCCTTTATCTGTATAACGCAGGGCATTCCCTATTAAGTTTGATATGACCCAGCTAATTTTGTTAGAGTCTGCCCAGGCAAATAATTTTTCAGATAAATCGATGGCTTTAATCCTAACTCCTTTATCTTCTGCCTGGTTTATAAATGGTTTAATTGTAGTTTTTATCACCTGTTCCACATCAGTTTTAGCAAACTCCATTTTTATTTTGCCAGATTCAATTCTTGATAAATCAAGCAAATCATTTACCAGTTCATTCAACCTCTCAGTATCCTCATAAGCAGCCTCAAGCAGTTGTTTTTGTTCTTCATTCACCGGGCCTATATCCTGTTCTAACAGCATACTTAAACCCATATTCATTGATGTTAACGGTGTTCTAAATTCATGTGAAACAGTAGAAACAAAATCAGATTTCATTTCATCTATTTCTTTCAATTTGGTTATATCTTCCAGTAATGTTATATTAAAATAGTTATCTCCTTTTTTAACTCTATTTCTGGAGATTTTGAAATGAAAATCTTTTCTATTTACCGCAATATCTATTGTTCTATTGGTAGTTTCTGCCATATCTTCTTTGCTATTAATCAACTCAAATAATTCTTCATTATTGATAACTTCCAGAATATGTTCCTGATTAACTTCCCTATTAATACTAAAAACATTTTTAGCTTCCTGGTTCAGTAAAACAATTTTATTATCTCCATCTGTAACTATAATTGGACTCGATATATTGTTAACAATAGCTTCTGATTTTTCTTTTTCAGCTACAATTTTATTGATATTCATTTTTTCATATTCCTGAAGTTTTTTTATCATTTTGTTATACTCATCAGCCAATTCACCAATTTCATCTCCTGAACTTACATCAATTTTCTGTTTGAAATTTCTTTTAGCAATATTGCTAATTGCATTTTTTAACTCTTTTAACGGTTTTAATATCTGATCTGAAAGGTATAACCCAAATATCAAAGCTATAACTATTGCCAGCACAGAAATAATACCAGTCGATATTACAGCACCATCAGCTCTATTATCAGCTTTTTCCTGTGCACTTATCATTGTCTTTTGATTAATTGCGCGTAGATTTCTTATTTCTGTCTTCAAATTTATAAAAACAGGCATGATTTTATTATTATAATAATTCCATTCATTATCTGTTTGGTTGTAAAATTCGTCAAATAAATTAAGATAATTTCTATACTCATCTGATATTTTATTAATAATATCCTGTTCTCCATCAATAGTAATATTATCTTCTGCCCGGGCTAACCATTTGTAAAAATCCCTTTCATTATCGCGAAAAGTTTCTCTGGCCCCCTCTGTCTGTTCGTTTATTAACATTAAAATAGCACTATCCTGTCTTTCTATTGATTCTACCATACTTTCACTTGCTTCAATACTCTGATAATTTTCCACCATAATATTATTGATGGCATCTGACAAATTGGTAAAATTATTGATAGCCCAAAGGGAAAATGCTATTAATATTATAATAACCAGTAAATACCCTATAAATATTTTTGCCCTAAGTCCTTTAATCTTTGAAAACATATTTTCCCCCTTTCATTTATTACGTTAATCACATTGTCCTTAGCATTATATATCTCATATCTTATCATATAAATAAGCCACTACAGATAAACTGCAGTGACTTTATTTTTCCCCATATATGTAATCATTACACCAATATAGAATATAATTCAGATATAATTACATATTCACACTTCAGTTACCTGACCCTTTACCATCGACGAGGTTAGCTGTCGGGCTGGAAGTAAAAGGTCTCCCTTCAGTGTATAAATCTTTTAACTGAATACGCCCCAAAATACGGTTCCCCCGTTCTTACCTGGGAGGTAAGATTAGACTACAGATGACTTTTATTCTATTTTTATGTAGTAATTAAATCATATATATACTGTTTTGTCAAGAAAACAATCTCTGCCATCATACCATATATAACTAATAAGAAAAACCGCATTATGAAAATAATTTTTTGTAACATACTAATTTTCCATTATCTTCATAAACACATCTCTAAGAGTTGCATCCCGGGAATGAATATTTAACACTTTAAAATCTGCCCTGAGCCGATCCAGCTTTTCACCAGCATCTTTTTGATTTAAGGATAATTTAACATTAATAATCTCATCATTTATTAAAAATGAGTCTTCGATTTGGTCAATAATTGTTTTTACATTTTCAGCTAAATCCTTCTGGTTTGATTTAGTATATTTAAGCTTTACTTCCAGTACAGGTTCTCCATATTTTTCTTTCAATTGAGCCGGGATTTCTACTGTCCTGATCTGACCCTCTTTAATAAAAGCCAGCCTACTGCAGAGCTTCTCTGCTTCTTCCATAAAATGTGTAGATAAAAATACGGTTTTTCCCTGACTGATAAAGTTTTCAATAGCCTGATGTATTATCTCTACAGATGTAGGGTCTAAACCACTTGTCGGCTCATCAAGAATTAATAATTCAGGTTCATGCAGTAAGGCCCGGCAGATTAATAACCGCTGTTTCATTCCTTTTGAATAATTCTTGACCTGCCTGTCAGCTGCATCAGTTAAATCAAACATTTTCAACAGATAATCACTTCTACCGTCAGTAAGCTGATACATATCAGCAAAAAATTCAAGATTCTGTTTGCCGGTCAGTCTTTTATAAAGGTTATTTTCTTCAAAGACAACACCTATTTTTCGATAAATGTCATCATTAATATTTTTTACATTTACTCCAAAAATACTACAACAACCTGAAGTAGGTTTGATTAAACCTGTGATAATATTAATCGTAGTACTCTTGCCTGCACCATTAGGACCCAGAAATCCAAAAATTTCTCCCTTCTTTACATTAAAGGAAATATTATCAACTGCAAGATGATTACCATAATATTTACTTAAGTTTTCAACATTAATAATCATAAAATCAACATCCTCTACACACTCTTATTCACATAGATTCATTAAACTTGTTTAAATGAATGAAATCAATCTAAAACATCAGGATCCCATAACAAATATATCTGATTATCTTTTGTGCATAAATATACCTCTTTGTCTACATCATCCTCTTTTCTTTCACCACCACTTGTGAAATGCAATTTATAAGAAACCTCTACCTCCACTGCCTTATCTGCTTCTTCAAAACTAACAAAGTCTCTAAAATCTCCCGGTATTTTTGTTAATTCATTTACTTTATTTACTTTGAAATTTGTTATCTCTGTCTTATACTTTGCAAAACTTTCCTCCTGCTCCCCCATATATAATACTCTATCTAAATCAGCTTTAATAGACGGGTGCATAGAACGGTAAACAGCTGCAAAATCTTCATTTATATAAAGATCATAAACTTCAGTAGTAAACTCTACTATATCAGCTTTTCCTACTCTCTGTTTGACAACATCTACTTCTTCTGCAACTGAAATATAAAAATGAATAAACAATAAACCAATCAGTAAAAAAAGCAGCACATATAATTTATAACTATTTTTTATTATATAATCCATATTAACCTCTCACTTTCTTAAATTTTATATATGTTAGTAAAAAAAATACAGTAGCAAAAACAACTAATATTGACATTTCCGTCATTAAATTGGTTAAGCTAACACGATAAATTAATACTTTTTCCATACCCCTGAATAAATAAAAAGTCGGAAAAAATCTGGCTAACTTCCGGGTGAAATCTGATAAATTATAAATAAGAGTTGGAAATAATAAAGGGAAATATAGGATGGTTCCTATTGCCCGGGCTGAAGACTGAGATTCAGCAACAGCACCAATTAATAATCCAACAGAAGTAAAACTTGCTGCACCAATAAAAATCATAATTATTAAATTAAATATATTATTCCAGCCGATATCAAAAATTCCATTGATAAAACACATCAATAATACAGTTATCATTGTAAATATAATTCCAAAAATTGTTTTACCTAATAGGATATCACTTTTACGGGCTGGTGTAATCAGTAATGAATCAAGTGTTTTATTTTCTTTTTCTTCAGCTAGATTTCCAGAAATAATTAAAATCCCAATCATTGTAATTATAATACTAATCCAGACCGGTAAAAAAGATAATCTGGCAGCCGTGGTATTTATGGTTATAAATTCTATATCAGACTTAGGTTTTATTTCAAGATATTTCTCTATTATTTCTTCCAGGCTATTTTTTAAAAATAAATAAGTTGTTGCCTGGTTACTATCCAGAAAAACTTTAATTTCTTGCTGGCCATTAATTTCTCTAATAGATACAAGACCTTCTATTTTATTTTCCCTTACCGCCCGCTCTCCCCTTCTTACACTACTATACTCAACAATCTTAAAATTTTCTACTTTGCTTTTTACAAATTCACTAAAATCACTACTATTTTGTCCAACAACACCTATATTAAAATTTTTCTCCATTTGTGTGCTATCTATTATAGTAAATAACAATGAAGCAGTTAGTGGAAGTAGCAAAACAATTAATATGGTTCTATTTTTAAATGCTTCTCTAAAATCTTTTTTTATAATTGATACAACACGTTTGATCATGTAAACACCTTCATCTTTTAAATATCATATCAGCTTGCTTTATACTTAAGCCATCTGTTAAATTCTGTATTATCTTAAATAAGTCTGTTTTACGAGTATAGATAAAAAAAGGAGGAAATATACTAATATTTCCTCCTTTAATATTATAATTATGGAGCCATATTATTCAAATAATAAACAACTGCCCAAATAACAACAATTATCCCAATCAGTTCAAACATATTTATCCCTCCTTGTAATGATTTATATCACAATATGTATTTCACATTACAAAAATTGGTTTAATCAAATCTTCATTTTATTTCTACTATATTACTATATCTAAACTGCATTTAACTTGTTTCTTTTATACTATAATAATTATATTCGTTATTTTTCTATAAAATCCTTCTTTAAGATATAAATCAATTATTATTTTTACCTATAGATAGGTAACCTGACTAAATAATAAGCTTACACCATAATACACTCACAATATACTTTACTTTAATATTTTATTCACTTTTTCCAGTAGATTATCTGTGAGTTCTATCTCAACTGCTTTAACATTTTCCTCAACCTGTTTCGGTCGGCTTGCTCCAATCAGAGCACTGGTTATTCCCGGCTGATGTAAAACCCAGGCAAGTGCCAGCTGTGCCATAGATATTTCCAATTCACCAGCAATTTTAATCAATTCTTCCACTCTTTCTAAGTTTTTATCAGTTAGTTTTTGCTTTATCCATGTATTGGAATCAGGGTCTGCAGCCCTACTGTCTTCTGGTATTGGTTTATCTTTTCTGTATTTACCTGTTAATAATCCTTCTGCTAATGGTGAAAATGGTATAATTCCAATACCATTTTCAATAGCCGTGGGCACAACTGATTTTTCAATATTACGATGAAACATATTATACTGCGGCTGATTAACCACTATATGATCAAGTAGATATTTATCCTGTACTCTTAACCCTTCAACAATCTGGGCAGCAGTCCACTCACTGACACCAACATACAAAACCTTTCCCTGTCTGATCATATCTTCAATTGTGCGTAAAGTTTCTTCAAGTGGAGTATTTTCATCAAAACGATGACAGTAATATATATCAACATAGTCATGGTTAAGTCTATTTAAGCTTTGATGTAACTGTTCATAAATGTGTTTTCTTGATAACCCCCTATCATTGGGTCCATTCCCCATCGGCCAGAAAGCTTTAGTAGCAAGAACATATGAATCACGCTCATATTTATTTAATGCTTTCCCTACTACTTTTTCTGCTTCGCCTTTAGCATAAACGTTGGCAGTATCAAATGAATTAATCCCCAGTTCATAGGCTTTATCAATAATTTTTTCTGCTCTTTCCTTTTCCACCGAATTTCCATATGTAAGCCAGCTTCCCAGACTAATTTCACTTATTTTCAATCCTGTTTTACCCAGGTTTCTATATTTCATATTACTATAACCTCCTTTTTTTAAATTAATAATTATTACTATTATTTTATCATAAAAAATTTTAAACACAAATTTAGTCTATACCTTTAATCTATTAAAAATACCTATAAATATAAACCATTTGCAACTACTATCAACTAAAATCCAAAAAGTTAAGGGGCACAGTCTTAGCTGTAACCCCCTAAAATTACTATTTTATATATATAAGCAAATTAACTATACTTAATTATAATTAAGCTTTAATGACAGGTACTATCCAGATAAAATATGCAATAAAGAGAACACCCAGCAAATAAACCAACCAGTGTACCTTCTTGCCCTTTCCTGATAATAATTTTACTAAAGGATAGAGAATAAAACCAACAGCTATACCATCAGAAATTGAACCAGATAAAGGCATAATAAACATTGTCATAAAGGCAGGTAATAACTCAGTAAAATCTTCCCAGTCTATTTTAGTAATATTTGATAACATCATAATCCCTACAATAATAAGAGCAGGAGCAGTAGCAGCACCAGGTATCATTCCAAATAATGGTGCAAAGAAAATGGCAATTGCAAATAAGATAGCCACAACTACACCAGTTAAACCTGTGCGTCCACCCTCTGCAACACCGGCAGAAGATTCTATATATGATGTAACAGTACTTGTTCCAAATATAGCTCCACCAGTAGTACCAATTGCATCAGCTAATAATGCATTACCGGCTTTAGGAAGATTACCATCTTCATCAACATAACCACCCTGCTGACCTACACCAACTAAGGTACCA
>JBMCBT010000031.1:0-23035 GCA_048623215.1 Halothermotrichaceae bacterium | reverse complement strand
AATAAATAGATGAGCCTTCCTGATAAGCAGCTTTTCTACTGACCGTTACCGTTTCTTTCAAATCACATTCTTCTATTGCAATAATAGTAGTTAATATTTTCGTAGTACTTGCCGGAAACGACTTCACATTCATATTTTTGTTGTACAATACCTGTCCTGTCTCCACATCAATTAAAACTGCAGAATGCGCAGAAATTCTCTCTTGATAATAATTATTAACAGCAAAAACATCTGAATTGAAAATAAACAAAGAAAAACCTAATACAAAAAAAACACTTAAAAGCGATAACTTTTTTAACATAAATTCACCCACTTAAGAAAGTTATTACTTTTAAGTATATGCTTAAAATATATTTTTTATTATTTCAGGGTCTTATGCACTAATTTTTAAAGTTTAGAACTGTCAGTAGATTTTTTTTGATTATTCTTATTTTCAAGGATATTTTTTATCTGCTGTAAAAGCTCTGGGGCAACATTAATTATACGTTCAGCAACAGCATTATTAGCTACTGGCAGTAGTCTTATCTGTTCCTTATTTACAACCAAAAATGCCATAGGATTCAACATAACACCGGCACCACTACCACCTGCAAATGGTTTAGATTCACTATTTTTGTTCTTGTTTTTTTGTGAATTTGATTTAATTTCACCACCACCTGCAGCAAAACCAAATGAAACTTTGGATATAGGTATTATTACACTTCCATCTGGAGTTTCGACAGGGTCGCCAACTATAGTATTAACATCAACCATTTCTTTAATATTACTCATAGCAGTGTCCATTAATTTTTCAATTGTATGTTCTCCCACAGACCACATCTCCCTTTTATTTTATAAAAAATCATATTTAATACTACATGTATAATATTACCCAGTCTAATGGAAAATATACTGCTGATAAAGGTATTTAACTTTTTTGAATAAAAAGCAGGAAGTACATCTATATCTGGTTTTTGCTGTAAATCCATATTATCATCTAATATATTAATAATTATTCCTTTAAAAATCCATAAAAAGCCAGTGCTAATCCCTGTAACTGCTGGATCAGCCAGACCTAATTCAGTAATCCATTTAAATTTTTCACATTTTATATTAGCTTTTTTTACAAATAATGTTAAAGTCTTAATATAAGCAAATTTTTGTTTTATTTTTTCAAATTGTAATTTATGCCATTTAATTTGTTTTTTAATAGTTATATCTTCTTTGCTGGATATAACCTCCATTAATAAACTATCAACCTCTGATACAAATTCAGTAACAAAACCTATTATTTTATTATTTATATAAGGCATCTTAATATCAAACCCTAACACTCTAACCAAACAAAACAGTGATAACTTAAGAAAATCATCCTGATTATTACGCTGATATTCAATTATTATAGATACTGGGGTTAACAAAAAAATAGATAAAACAAAAAAAGAAATCAACAAGATTACCATTATCATTGAGTTCTACCTCCGATAATCTTATTAATCCCCATAAAAATCTATATTATACCATTTTTTTAACCTGCTGTATTTTTATCCTGAATTTCTTCAATATTTACTTCTGGTAAATCAGATAAATCTTTAATATCAAATTGTCTTAAAAACTCTTTGGTAGTACCATATACAATTGGATTACCTATAGTTTCTTTACGCCCCAGTTCTTCAATTAATTCATATTTAGTTAATGTTAATAATGTTTTCTCTGCTTTAACCCCCCGGATTTCCTCTATTTCTGCTCTTGTTACCGGCTGCTTATAAGCAATTATCGCCAGTGTCTCCAGTGCAGCCTGAGTCAGTCTGGTTACTTTTTTGTTATGTATATCTTTAATAATAGATGAATAATCAGGCTTTGTTACAAATAAATAACCATCATTATATTCTTTTAAGTCTATGCCGTGTGAATCTTTGCTGTATTCTTTTTCTAATACTTCAATATACTCCCTGCACTGTTTTTTCGTAAGATCAACTGCATTTGCAATATCTTTAACAGACATTGCTTTCTCAGCAGAGAAAATTAAAGCTTCAATTGTAGATAACTTCTTGATATCCAATTTAACCACCCTTATTTCTATTAAGACTTTTTCATAATAATCTTTCTTTATTGGAATCTATCATGTTTAAGTAATTATAAGAAAATAGCAGTTTTATTACTATCAGGTAAGATGAATATTAGCAACAATTTTTCCTTCAGCCAGCCTTATTTTAGATAACCTGGCCAGTTCAAGCACACTTAAAAAAGTTACTACAACTTCCATCCTATTTTTTTTATCTTCAATAAAGTGTTCAAACGGCAGTGGATACTTGCTGTGGCGTAATTTATTCATTATAAATTCGGTTTTATCCTCAACTTTTATTTCTTCAAATTTGATTTTCTGCATTTCCTTTTTAGTATCTAATTCTTCATTACCATCATGCCTGGCTGCAGTCAAAACTTTTTGATATGATTCCATTAAATGTGATAAATCAATATCAAAATTAATTTCCGGATCTTCACCTATAATATCTTTATAACTTAAAGGTCTATCAAATAATCTGGATCCCTTTGTCTGATATTCATCAAATATCTGAGATACTTTTTTGAAATAATGATATTCTTTTAACCGTCTTACAAGATTACTATCATCATCTTCCTCACTTTCATCACTACCTGGTAGTAATGTGCGGGCCTTTATTTGAATTAATTCAGCAGCTATAATCATAAATTCACTTGTTACTTCCAGATTAAAATCTTTTAATTGCTCAATATAAGTTAGATACTGCTGTGTGACTTTTGCCAGTGATATCTCACTGATCTCTATTCTATTTTTTTTTACTAATTGATATAATACTTCTAATGGTCCTTGAAATGAATCAAGTTGAATTTGATATTCCATCAAATCACCCTCTATATGAGTAAGTTTCTTAAAAGACTCACAACCGGCCAGATTATATTAACTAGGACTCCAGATATAGCCAATAACACTATTATCATCATACCGATTGGCCCTTCCAATTTATATAAATATTTATCAAAACTAGGAGACAGAAAACCTCTCAGTATTTTAGAACCATCAAGTGGAGGTATAGGTATTAAATTGAAAACAGCCAGACTTAAGTTTATAGTTATAGCCATCATAAAAAAATTAACAGTGGTCATCACCAGGTTATTATTCACAGCTGCGCCATAAATTGAATTTCCCATTATTTCCAGACTATTTAACATTAAAAATATTCTAAATACCAGAGAAAATAAAACTGCCAGTGCAATATTGGAGCCCGGCCCTGCTACACCAACAAGCATCATCCCTTTTCTGGGATTATCATAATAGCGAGGATTAACCTGAACAGGTTTAGCCCAGCCTATTCTTCTGGTAATTATTAAGACAAGACTTCCCATTAAATCCAGATGGGCTATAGGATTTAAGGTCAGCCTCCCTGTCAACTTGGGAGTAGGGTCTCCCAGCATATAAGAAACTCTACCATGAGAATATTCATGTATTGATAATGATATAAGTAAAATAGGTATCAGTAAAACATAATCCATAAAATATTAACACTCCATTCTATATTAATGAATTTTATAAATAATTTAACATAAACATAATATATATTACCCTAGTTATTTTTAAAAGACCACTTTTTTATAAGTTCTCTGGCCACATCCAGTTCTTCATCTCGTGAAGTTATTTCTCCACGTAGTTTTGCTTTATATATCTTATTTAATATTTTTTTCATTCGAGGTCCTGGCTCCATTCCCATATCCTGTAAATCAAAACCATCTACTTCTATCTCAACATTACTTAGATTCTCTAAATAATCTAAAATCAACTTATTATCTGTCTTTATATACAACACGACTAATTCTTCCTGAATAAGCTGGTCAAGCAAATTTACTAGCCTGACCGGATCCATATCATCTTTATCTAGTTTTTGTAATAAATTCTGATTACGGTTATAGGTTGTCAAAACTTTTTTATATTTTTCTTTAAGAGACCAGTCAGCTATTTTCTGGTATTTAATTTGTTCTGTAAATAATGCAAATCTTACTATCCAGTCTTCTATATTATAATTCTTTTTACGTAAATATTCAAGAAATGTTTCCAACCTTTTTGTCTGTTTAACAAGTCTACTATCCAGCGTAATATCTAACTTTAACAGCTTAAACATCGATATATCTTTTAATATTTTAATAAACCTGGGAGTAATCTTTTGCTTAAATAATAATTTGATTTCTTTAAGTACCCTGGCGGTTGATAAGCGGGAAAAATCGCCGGTAGCAAGAGCTTCTTTAATTAAACCTTTAG
Source organism: Halothermotrichaceae bacterium (assembly GCA_048623215.1). Taxonomy (GTDB): domain Bacteria; phylum Bacillota; class Halanaerobiia; order Halanaerobiales; family DTU029; genus JBMCBT01. The sequence continues at coordinate 18,762 of JBMCBT010000031.1, read as the reverse complement.
TTTCTTCTTCAAATTTAAAATTTAATTTAACTGCAAGGCGGATTCCACGGATTATTCTGGTAGGATCATCAAGAAAACTAAATCGATGCAGTGCCCGTAACAGCCCGTCTTCCAGATCTTTTTCTCCATTAAAAAAGTCAATAAGTTGTCCCCAGTTATCAGGAGTAATATCTAAAGCAAGTACATTTACAGTAAAATCACGCCTGAAAAGGTCTTCTAGAATATTTGTTTTCTCAACTTCTGGGAGTGCTCCTGTATAATGATAAAGCTCTTTTCTGGTACTGGCTAAATCCAGGTTAAAATTATTATCTAAATTAATAGTTCCAGTTCTAAACTTCTCATTATATGACCAATCTCCATTTAATTTGTCAGCTAAATCATTTATAAATAAACGCAAATTGCCTTCAAACACAACATCAATATCTTTATTAATCTTACCTAACAGCATATCACGAATCATACCACCTATTAAATAAGCATCAGCACCATGTTGTACTGCAGTTTTACCGGTAATTTTTAGTATATATATGATTTTTTCAGTAAGTATATTAATCTTACTTTTTATATCTTTTTCGCTTTTCTTTATTTCTACCAGGCTACTGCCATATCTATTTTTGTGCTGATATGGAGTCTCACCACCATAATAAGAGGCCAAAATATCACTCCTGGTTATAATCCCAACTAGTTTATTTTCTTCTGTGACTGGTATTCTACCAATACCATATTTGACCATCATATCCTGAGCCTTATGGACTGGAGCTTCTACATCAATAGTAATAACATCTCTGGTCATATAAGCTTTTACTGGAGCATGCATTAAACCATGTCCTTTAACTTTATTTAAATCTCTTCTTGAAAATATACCCATTATTTCATCCTGATTATAGACTACCACACCATTATGTCCATATTTTTTCATAAATTCAGATACTTCTTTTATTGATGTTTTCGGGTTTACTGTTCTCACTGGAGAAGACATTATCGACCTTACGCGTTTGAGTGGATGAACATATTTATCTATCAAATCTTTTAATTTGCTTACTGCCTGCTCAAGTTGACAATCTTCCAGCCTGGCTGCACCAGCACCGGAGTGTCCGCCACCACCAAAAGCAGAACATATTTGTCCTATATCAACAGCTTCATCACCACTTCTGCCAATAAGCTGTACTTTATCTTTCATCTCCACCAGTACAAATAGACTATCCAGATGATATATTAATTTTAATTGTTCTACAACTCGATTAATACCTGGTATATACTTGTCATATTTAATAGAAAAAATACTTACTTCTATACCATCAATATGTATATCTTCTCTGGTATCTATTAAGTCTTCCAGCAGTGACTGCTGCTCTTTATTCAAAGATTCTTTTATAAAATCATTTACCAAATGCAAATTTGCTCCAGATTCAAGTAAAAAGCTGAGCGCTTTTGCATCAGCTGAAGTAGTATTCAGGAATGTAAGGTTACCAGTATCAGCATAGATACCCAGTGCACAGATTGTAGCTTCAAGAGGATTAAGTTCTTTTTTTTCAGCAATTATTTTATTAATAAGAATAGTAGTCGCTGCACCAACATCCTGACTCAAATCAAGATCTACCCAATCAAGTGTATCATGTTCATGGTGGTCATATAAAATCACCTGACATTTATCCCAGTTAACCTCTTTATTTAATCTGCCCAGCAGCTTTTTTTGATTGGTATCCACGATTATGATTTTATCTATTTCTTTAAAAGTAATATCTGACAGAGTTTTTATATCTACCTCGTCTTTATATAATACCATAAAATCTTTTACCAATCTGTGCATCCGGTCAATAATAACCGCCTCTGCATCAGGATATAGTTTCTTGGCAGCAACCATTGCTCCCAGACCATCAAAATCAGTTAATCGATGTGAAACTATCAGTTCCATAACTTCACCTCATTTAAAATATAGTCTATTTTCAAAAAGTCTCTTTAAATTTATAATAATAACAGACAGGATTCAAAATATATTCTATCCAGAATATTTTTTTCTATATTAATAAAGGGCAGATACAACTGCCCTTTAAAAATTCATTATATACATTTAGATAGTCTATTTTAATATTGTAGTGAAACTTCCTTTTCCTGAAAACGATCAGGAATAATATCATTTTTAATCAAGTCTTCATTACTTTCACGTTTTATAATAAGATCATCTTTACCCTTATAAACCAGAACAACTGCCGGTCTTGTAACTCCATTATAATTACTGGCCATAGCATAGGTATATGCTCCAGTACAGGATACTGCCAGTACATCACCGGTTTCTGCTTCCTGTAACTTGATATCCTTAATTAAAATATCTCCAGATTCACAGCATTTACCGGCTACAGTAACCATCTCTTTTGTTTCCTGTTCAGCTTTATTAGCAATTGCTGCTTCATAGTTTGCATCATAAAGAGCCGGCCTGATATTATCTGTCATACCTCCATCAATAGCAATATATTTACGAATAGATGGAATATCTTTAATAGTTCCTATTGTATATAAAGTAGTACCAGCCGTACCTACAATAGAACGACCAGGTTCATTAATAATTACAGGTTGTGGAAAATCTAATATCTCTGACTGCCTTTTTACTTCTTCTGCAATTATCTTAGCATATTCTACCACTGAAGGATTATCTTCTTCTTTTGTGTAAGCTATCCCCAGACCACCGCCTATATCCAATTCCTTTAATGTAAGACCAGTTTTTTCCCTGATTTCAGCCATAAATTCCATCATTACTATAATAGCTTTAGCAAAAGAAGATAAATTGAAAATTTGAGATCCGATATGAGCATGAATTCCAGTCAATATCAGATTATCCATTTCGATAATCTCTTTTATAACAGCCAGAGCCTGATCCCTATAAATACTTACTCCAAATTTTGAATCAAGCTGACCAGTCTGTATAAATTCATGGGTATGTGCTTCAATCCCGGGAGTAACCCGCAGTATAACCTCTACTGGCTTATCAGCCAGATCGTTGATTAAATATGCTTCCTGTAAGTTATCAACCATAAATTTACCGATTTCTGCGTCAAGTGCCATTTTTATTTCGAACAATGTTTTATTATTACCGTGAAAATATATCTTTTCAGCAGGAAAATCCGCTTGCAAAGCAGTATATAATTCACCACCAGATACTACATCAAGACCAAGACCCTCATCATCGATTATTTTACACAATGTACGGTTAATAAAAGCCTTGCCGGCATATGCAGTTTTAGAGTTTGGATAGTACTCATCAAATGCCTCTATATATTTACGCATATTGTTTCTGATTTCTTCCTCATCCATTACAATTATTGGACTACCATATTTGTTAACCAATTCTACTGTACTAATACCTCCAATATTTAAAACACCATTATTATCTATCTTCATTGTTCCATATAATCTCATATTTATTACTCCTTCCTTATTTTATTATATTTTATTATAACATAATTTGTTTTTCAATTCTTCCAGATAAAATTTTCACTATGATAAACTATTAACTGCTAGCTAGATTAACTTTTTTAAATAATAAGGGAGCACCAAGAGTTAACCAGATTCCCATTAAAAAGTATCGGAAAAAATCGCTAAACAAAATACCCTCAGGCATTAATTCTTTAACATATATTTTAATACATAGCAAAATCAAAAGACCCAATATTATTTTTATAAATTGTTTAAATAACGTTGTCTTCACTTTGAAATTGATATACTCAGTCTCTATTAAATACCCAATAAAAAAACTAAATAAGGTGCCTACAGCTTTATAATAGGTATATGTTTTTATAAAAAACAGGCCTAATAATGCTGGTATAACAATAATCAGCAAAATTTTTTTAGATTTTTTTGTTAATGAAATCTTAAAAATATAATTAACAAAAAAGAACCACAAAATCCCTATTAATAAACCGCCAATTACATCAATTAAGCGGTGAACCCCCAGATACATTCTGGAAATAGCCACTAACACTATCATCAGTCCTGCCAGAAAATAAAACCATTTCCTTTTTACTTTTGTCATAAGTGATGACAAAAGCAAAGTAGCACTTACTGTATGCCCACTGGGAAAAGAATAACCACCAGCTGTATGGAGGCGTAAAGAACGTATACCCTCTTCCCCAATAATTCGTGGGATAGCAGTTACTTCTTTTATAGATGTACTTAATATTCCACCAGACAGATAAGCAAATCCCAGTTTATAACTAAACTGTTTATCCACACACCAAAAAAAAATAGATAGAATTAATATAAAAAATATATCTTCACCTATCATAGTTATTAGTTCAAATATATTATCCAGAGTTGGATTAGAATAAGTCTGTAAAAAAACAATAAAATCCATTATTATTAGCCTCCCTAATCATATGAAATTACTGTTCCTTCTACATTAGAAAAATTCACATCACCAGAACCTGATTCAGGAATTTCAAGATCACCAAAAACATCATGGATATTAATATCGCCAGAGCCATCATTAATATATACTGAACCATTAATTCTACCAATATTAATTACGCCAGAAGCATCATATAAATCTATATCACCATTAATATCATATATATCTATTGCACCTGACCCATCATTAATTATAACTTTACCACTACAATCTTCAATATATATATCACCAGAACCGTCATCTATATCTATGTTACAGTTGCTATATTCGATATCAATATCTCCTGAGCCATCATCAATTTTTAAAATACCCTGAAAGTTTATTATATCAATATCTCCTGAGCCATCATCAATATCCAGTTTTACACCGCCATTTAGTCCTTCAATATTAATATCACCAGATCCGTCATCTAACTTAATTGCTATATCATAAGGAACATCAATATACAAGTCTATATGTCCATCAAACGTTATTCCAAATAAAAAATCTAAAAATGAGCCAGAACCATCCAGCGTACTTTTCAAATTAGCTTTACTACCTCTTTTTTCTAGAGTTAAATCTAAATAGTCATTTAATATTTCTTCAACTTCATTTTCAGCTGCATTAATATTTATTAAGGCCTTTACTTTAATTTTTTCCAGACCTTTAACACCATTGATATTAATAAAACCAGCACCAGCCTCTATTTCCATGGAATTAATACCACCTGTATTCAGTTCCAGGGCCCTGATTTCTTCATAAGCCAGAAGATTAAATGAAGCCCACACCATACCAGACAGTAATAAGATTAACAGAATTATTTTTTTCATACTGAATACCACCTTTCCTTTAAAAATAACTTTAACAAACTTTTAGAAACATCTGTGAAGTTAAATTTTTAATAAGATTCAAAAAAATTCATTAACAGCTTTTTCCAGTCTATCGAAAATTGTTATCTTTGAAGGAATATCATCAAATGAATTAAAACTCTCTAATATTTTAGTATAATACCATTTTTGTTGTTCCTTATTACCATTAAATTTTTGCCATAGTTTTTCCCCTATTTTTTCATAATCATCTATCATAGAGTTTATATTATGTAACTTGTCAGCACAGATAAGCAGCCGTTCATCTAATGGTGCCTTTTTTATATAATTAATGGTATGGTTTTTACGCTCTTCCCAGGGCAAACTTTTATCTACCTCAGTTGCACCCCTGACTAAACGTGTTACTTCTTTACCAAATTTTTCTTCTATATTTAAAAAAGTTATTTCAGCATCTTCAACTGTATCATGCAGTAAACCTGCTATTACTACCTCTTCATTGCACCCCTCATCTATTAGTGTCATAGCTACAGTAAAAGGATGAATAATATAGGGTTCTCCACTCCCTTTTCTAATCTGTCCTTTATGTGCTGTAGCTGCCATAATAACAGCTTTTTCATATTTTAACATATCTTTAAATCTCCTTTCAAGTTTATAAATTATACAAAAATAAACAAATAAATTTAATGTTATATCAAAGCCACCGGCTACCCAATAGTTCACAGACCACTTATAAAAGTTTCCCTATAATATTTATATTATTATTTCTACAATTAAATAAAAACACCTTTTTAACAATTATTATTAAAAATAAAAGTTGTAAATTTTATACAGCTTCCCATCGTGGGCATTTTGACCCCCAGCGCGCAATCAATTTACCATCCTGATAAATATTTACTATTTCACAGTGATTTGGACAGCCGTCACATTCAAAACTTGTAGTTTTAAAGTTGTATTCAGTGACTGCAAAACCTTTAAAAGTTGTCTTCTTTTTCTTTTTAACAACTTCTTCACGTGCCAGTATAGCAGAACCAATTGCACCCATGGCATCATAATTATCAGGAACAGTTATCTCCATACCTAATTCTTTTTCGAAGGCCTTTTTAATCCCAATATTAGCAGCTACACCACCCTGAAAAATTATAGGTTCTTTTAAATCTTTTCCTTTAGCTACATTGTTAAGATAATTTCTAACCATAGCATCACATAAACCGGCTATGATTTCCGGCAAATCATGACCAAGCTGCTGTTTATGTATCATATCTGATTCTGCAAAAACAGAGCATCTCCCTGCTATTCTCACAGGTGATTCTGCACGTAGAGCATAGCTTCCAAACTTTTCAATGGGTATTTCCAGTCTATTTGCCTGCTGGTCAAGAAATGAACCGGTACCGGCTGCACAGACTGAATTCATGGCAAAATCAACTGCAACTCCATCTCTTAAAATGATTATTTTAGAGTCCTGTCCACCTATTTCCAGAACTGTCTTTACTCCAGAAATAGTATTTGCCGCAGCCACAGCATGAGTGGTTATTTCATTTTTAATCACATCTGCACCAAGCATAACTCCAGCAAGATTCCTTCCACTACCGGTTGTACCGGCTCCAGCAATTTTAATATTTTTATATTTCTCTGCTAATATATTCAAACCAGTTTTGATAACATCAATCGGCTGACCTTTTGTCCTTAAATATACTTTTTCAATTAATCTATAGTTCTCATCAATTAATGCAAGATCTGTACTAACTGAACCTACATCAACTCCAAGATATTTTTTTTTATTAGACACAACTTATACTCCCCTTCATTTCTTTTTTTCTTATCAATAGATCTACAAAAGCTTCCAATCTTGTCTTTAAACCAGCATCAGCTGTGTGTTCATCATAAAAAAGTGAAAGAACCGGAATATTTTCACTTCTACTTACTCTAGGTATAATTGACTGTGATACAATTTCCGGCATACAGGTAAAAGGAGCCAGCTGTATTACACCATCAAAGTTCCTATTAGCAAAAAGAACTGTATTGCCAATACTATCTATTCCATGACCTCCTACTGAATTTTTAAGATATTTCTTGGCAGCACTTTTTATTCTCACCATTTCATAAGATAAATGCAGAAAATGTTCAAGCCAGCTTGTCAGATAAATTTTCTTTTCTACTGAAGCCCCCAGATTACCTAATATATTTTCAATATCCAGGTTAACAAAAGGTTCCAGCACCAGGTATATTTCACCTACTATTCCGATTTTTACTTCCACACCCTGTTTAAAACTACCGCGAGTATCATTTAACATCTCTATATATTTTTTCATTAAAAAATCAATATTATCAATAAACATTGTTTTATCGATTTCTTTTAAAAATTTATTATATAGTTTATCTACTTGTCCCTGTTTTTTTTCCGTAGCTCTTCTTTTTAATACCAGTTTATGAATTATATCTACTGTTTTTATTTTTTTCCAGGTTATTTTCACAGCATTTATTATTTTCTTAATAGATATTTTCCCAAATATTTTTCTTATCTGATAATAATCATATATTAAATTAGGCTCAAGCATAAACATTTCAAATTGATAACCATTTTCTTTGAGAATCTCTTTTTGAACCTCTCCATAATAACCAAAACGACAGGGGCCACAGCCGCCTCCCATAACAATAACATCTGCACCTTTTTCTATTGCTTCGATAAAGTTTCCTAAATTAATTTTCAGCGGCAGACAAGCAAACTCAGGTCCATATTTTACACCTAAGTCAAGAGTTTTTTTGGTAATAGGTGGCGGGATAATAACGTCAAACCCTAATTCACTAAAAAAAGCTCGTGCCGATATATCCAGATTACCCATATGTGGAAATGTTATTTTTTTCATGCCATCATCTTCTTTCTCTGCAGCAAGTCTATAAAAGCCTCCAGACGTGTAATCAGACCTGCTTCACCTGTATGTTCATCCAGGTTTAAGTTCAATACTGAAATACTTTTATGTTTGCATTTTATTTCAACTAATTCTTTAACCAGTGAATCAGGCCCACAGCCAAAAGCTGTCACCTGTATGATTCCATCAACCTGCTCTCTGTCATATATCATGTGAAAGGCAGAGCCCATAACCTCCCGATTATATATCCAGAATAATTTTTTGCTCTGTCTTGTAGCCGCCTTTTCCAGTATACAATTGTTAAACATTTCTACAGTAAATATATTAATGTCTTGTTCAGATAAATAGTTAATCATATCCATACTTATATACTTATCATTTGTTATATAACAATGGCCTAAAACTGCTATACTTAATCTTCCATTGTGTATTTTCTTTTCCATGGTTAGTTGTTTTTTCTCAAGTAAATTTATACTTTCAACTGCTGTATGCCCTTGCTGCTGTAATCTTTTAAACTCTTTGTGTTTTTTAACAGCTTTCCAGTATGCAAGTTCTGTAGTTATATAATTTTTATTTAACTGTTTACCTATTTTATGGGCTATAGTTCTAACCGGCATAATTCCTTTTCTTAAATCGATTGTCGGCTCTATTAATTCTGGTAAATCATTTATATGAGATCTTAACATATCCGGTAGCCCCATAAATTTAGGACATACATAATTATTTTTTCCCAGACTTATAAACCGGGGTACAAAAAGATAATCTACTTTATCTAATAATTCCAGAACATGGCCATAATATACTTTAAACGGCAGGCAGATATCATCTACTGCAATTTTAACACCATTATCAAGTATTTTTTTATTAGTCGGCGGAGATACGATAACCTTTAAACCCATTTCTTTTAAAAAAATCTTCCAGGAAGGAAAATAATAATAATACATTAATCCTCTGGGAATACCAACTTTATTTTTCACCAATTATCACTCCTTACCAGACTCCTTCTCATCTTCTTTCACAGCTCTATCCTGATCTTTTGTTTTATAGGCAGCAGGACGAATATGTGAAAGATCCAGCACAGTCTGTCTGACCAGATATGATTTTAATGATGAATAATTAAACGGTATAATAGGCCAGAGATATTGGACTCCAAATGATCTGGTGAAGATCATAATCCCAGATATTAAAACAAAACTTATTATAAACCCCCATATATTTCCAATAATTACTGATATCAAAAAGATAAATCTAAACATTTTTAATACCAGGGCTGTTTCATAACCAGGAATCGCAAAATTACTAATAGCAGATACAGCCATATAAAGTATAACCTCTGGAGAAAACAAACCAACTTTTACAGCAAAATCCCCTAATAATAATGCACTTACCAGACTGAGGGAAGTGGCCAGTGTACTTGGGGTCTGAATTGATGCCATTCTGATTAAATCAATTCCTATACTGGCAATTATAAATTGAATTCCCAGCCCAATAGTTGGTCCGGTTTCTTTTATACCTATAAAATCTAAATATTCAGGTAACAGAGCTTTATTGCTAGCCATTAGCAGCCAGACAGCAGGAAGAAAAACAGAAATAATAATAGCAACCATTCTCATAAAAGAAAGATAAGTACCAATAATAGTACCTTTACGATATATTTCCAGTGTCTGTATATGTGACAAAAATGGTGCCGGTAATACCAGTGCAGTAGGTGAATTATCAACAATTACCGCCAGATGACCTTCAAGAATATGAGCTGCGATATTATCCGGCCGCTCTGTATATCGCACAAGTGGCAAGGGATTTAAAGTTCCACCTGTTATTATATCTTCAACCGATTTATCAGCAAGAGGTAAACCATCTATATCAACACTTTCTAATTTGCTTTTAACCTCTTTTAATAAATCAGGATTAATAATATCTTTAATATATACAAGTGCAATATCATTTTTAGACCTTTTGCCCACCTGTATAACTTCTGCCCTGAAATTTGCATCTCTGATACGTCTTCTGACAGCATTAACATTAAAAAGCATTGTTTCTACAAAACCATCAGCCGGACCGCGTGTGGCTTTTTCAAGTTCTGGTTCATCAGGTGAACGGCTGAGCCATGTTCTCCCATCAATAACAATAACCTCCTGGACACCATCAATTAATAGTATCTGAGGACCAGCCAGTATCTGTTGAACAACTTTATCCAGATCACTTAATATTTCAACTTCGTAATAAGGCAGTCTGTTATTTAAAATTTTTCTTACTACATCAACTGAAATATCTTCTCTTGTACTTTCCATGAGCTCCCTAATTGGATAAATTAAATCATCCTTAATAAAACCATCTATAAAGACTAAAGCAGATTTTCTTCCGCCAATTTCAAATTCACGAATTAAAACATCAAAACTTTCATCTGCTCCCAGTTCCTTTTTTAGTGTTTTAAGATTTTCATCGATATTTTTACTAATTGGATGTTTTACCACAACATGCCACCTCATTAATTTTTAGGATTAAATACTAATGCAATAAAAAAAGCTATTATTACTGATGCACTTACACCAGAACTGGCTGTCTCCAGAACACCTTTAAATAATCCAAAAAGTCCATCTTTTACTATAGCATCCAGTACTCCTTTAGTAAGAACATATCCAAAATTTGATACAGGAATAGTAATACCTGCACCGGCAAATTTTATTATTGGTTCATACCATCCTAACCCAGTAAAGATTGAACCAAGAACCACCAGTCCTACCAGCAAATGAGCTGGTGTATAATTTGTGTTATCCAAAAATATTTGACTTAAAGCACATACTAATCCTCCAACTAAAAAAGCAGTAAGATAACTTCCCATCAGTTTCTCCCTCCCGGTATTCTTTCAACAACAACAGCATGTGCTACTGCTGGTATAGATTCATTTTGTTTTATAGTTAAAGGACTTAATAATGCTCCAGTTCCTATTATCATAACCCGGTTTAATTCTCCTGATATTAACCCAGGAATAATAATACTTCCAAATAAAACAGCAGAAGCTGCACACCCACTGCCGCCAGCACCATATTTTTTCTTATTTCCAAATATTAAAGCACCGCAATCTTTTAATTTATTGCCTGTTTGAATATTATTTTCTTTAAGTAGAGATTTTAATACTTTTAAACCTATTCTACCCAGGTCTCCAGTTAATATTAAATCATAATCCTGTGGACTTCTATTTAAATCTTTAAAATTTTGTATAATTGTATCAGCTGCAGCCGGGGCCATAGCTCCTCCCATATTATTGGCATCTTTAACACCCAGGTCAATTACTTTTCCAAATGTGCTCTGAGTAATACAGGTCTGTCCTCCCAGCCAACCCAGTAAATATACTCCAGCACCTGTAACTGTATACTGTTTTGAAGGCGGATATTGTGCACCATATTCAAGCGGTGTCCGGTACTGCCTCTCTGCTGTCTGATAATGACTGGAAGCAACTGCCATAACCAGATCTGCAAATCCCCCATCCATAAAAGAAGTCCCCAGAGCCAGAGCTTCTATCATAGTAGAACAGGCCCCATATATTCCGATAAACGGCACCTCAAAATCACGGGCCACATAATTGGCTGTTATTAATTGATCTAAAAGATCTCCTCCAATTATCATATCTATATCATTAGCAGCTATTGATGACTTTTTTAAAGTTTTTTTGACAGCTTTAAATACCATCTCCTTTTCTCCTTTTTCCCAGGATGATTTCCCACATTTAGGATCTTTACAGACCATATCAAATTTATTTCCATAAGGTCCCTTGCTTTCTTCGGGGCCCACTATAGTAACTTTTTCTATTATATGTGGTGGATTCTCATAAACTAATGTTTGACCCTTTAATTTATCAGCCATTGATTCACCCCACTATTTCCTTTATAGCTCCAACTATAAAAGCAGATATCATTCCATATGTCAAAACAGGTCCAGCAACAGAAAATAATTCTGCACCAACACCTAAAATATATCCTTCCTGTTTATATTCCATTGCTGGTGACACCATCGAATTAGCAAAACCTGTCACCGGAACTATTGAACCTGCCCCGGCAAATTGTCCGAACTCATCATATAATCCAAGCCCTGTTAATAAACCACCTAAGAATATCATTGTAATTGTAGCAAGTGCCCCAGCATCATCTTGATTTAAACTGGTAATACCCAAATATAAATTCCAGAATCCCTGCCCAACCAGACAGATTGAACCACCAATTACAAAGGCTTTAAATATATTTATTATTTTATTTGGCGAAGTTTTGTTTTTTTTCAAGACTTTTTTATATCTTTCTTTGTCTTTATTTATATTAGCCATATAATTTCCTTTCATATTTTTAATTATTATTCAATATTAAATTTGTTTAAATTATCTTTAATTAAAACAAATTTAGATTCTTAAAGCATCAGCAGGCAAGTTTTCTCCAGCACCTGGATCCAACAGCCAATAAATAACTAAAGCAAGACCAATAAATAAAAACATAATTAATAATTTTTTTAAAATAGCTTTAATTGTAGATCACCTCTCAATTATATATTTAATTTATGAATTAACTATTTATAGTATTTTAATAATTATTTTTTTTATACGAAAAAAACACCCTTATGGGTGCTTTAATTTATATATAATATTTTTTACTATTTTCCCTGGAAACATTTTTCAAAACTTCCAGAAATAAAAATACTTCTATAAAATACTTCTTAATTTTGATAAAATCTTTTTTTCAAGACGAGAAACCTGAACCTGTGATACACCTATTTCTTCTGCAATTTCACGCTGAGTTTTATCTTCAAAATACCTGAGAAATATTATTTTTCTTGATCTTGGATCCAGTTTTTTTAAAATATCTACAAGTTCTAATTTGTCAAATTTAGACATCTCATCATTACTTTGTTGTTCCTTTAACCTATCTATTAAGTAAAGATCATTACCATCATCATTATTGGTCATTTTTTTATATATAGAAGTATGACTCTTATTAGCTTCCACTGCTCTGATAATTTCTTCTCTTGAATAATCAGTTTCTTCAACAATTTCACTAATTGATGGCGAACGGTTTAGCTTATTTTTTAGTTCTTCCTCCTTTTTTCGTACCACTCTTGCTATCTTTTTTAAAGAACGGCTGACCTTAATTATTCCATCATCTCGTAGATGAAGTCTAATTTCCCCTATTATTTTGGAAACAGCATATGTTGAAAATTTAAAGCCCCTGCTTAAATCAAAACCCTTAACAGCTTTAATCAGTCCAATAACACCTATCTGAAAAAGATCCTGCAGGTCATAACTGGTATTTTTAAAACGATAGGTTACTTTTAAAACCAGTTTTAAATTATGTTCAACAACTTTTTCTAATGCATCTTTATCTCCTTTCTGAGCCTTTTTAATATAATAATTTGTCTCTTCACCTGTTAATAAATCCACTTCAGGAAGATCAATCATACTATAGTTCATATATCTCACCCTATGAAACAGCATTTTTATGCTGTTCTGGTATCTTCATCATCTTTACAGTAGTTCCTTCATCTAAATTTGATAGTAGTTCAAATTTATCCATAAATGAATCTATAAAAGCAAGTCCCAGTCCCATATGGTCTTCTTTAGTTGAATATGAAGGCTCCAGGACTGCTTCTATATCATCAATACCTATACCACTATCTGTAATTTTTATAAATAGTTTGTTATCTATTATTTTAAGCTCTATATCTATTATTCCCTCTTCTATTGGATAAGCATGTATTATACAATTAGTAACCGCCTCTGAAACCGCTACCTTTATTTCTTCCAATTCATTTAAGTTAAAATCAAGCTCTGATGCAAATGTTGCTACAGTTAAACGCGCCAGGCCAACATTTCCACTTTTTCCAAGTATAGTCAAATGAGCTTTATTTTGCATTATTTATTCCCCCTCTTTTTTAAATCATACAAAGCTTTTTTTTCATCAGAATATTCATCCATAATTTTTAACATACCCGCTAGAGTAAATATTTTTTTAACTTGAGGATTTAAATTGACAAGGACTACTTTGCCCCCAAATTTATCAAGTGTCCTATATCTTCCCAAAATGGCACCTAAACCTGAACTGTCAATAAAGTTTACTTTTTTAAAATTTAAAACCAGATGTTTTAAATTATTATTTTTCATTTTATCTATTATAGTTTCTTTAAATTCTGGTACTGTAGATATATCTAATTCTCCATTTAATCTTACCACTAAAGAATTGTTATAAATTTTAAAATTATTTTTCAATTTTATTCCTCCTTTTTCTTCTTTTTCCATCTTATCTAAATATTAATTCTATAATTAAAAAAAATATCCTTCAATAAAATAAAAATAAGGACTGAAATATTTCAGCCCTTTTGCATGCAGTTATTTAATTATCAAACTTTCTTATTTATCAAAAACATTTAAATTGTTCAAACTTACTAAAGATTGCTGTATTACCCTTAATACCAATTGAAAAAAATTTGCACGGGCTACATCTCTATTTACAATAATATTTCCTTCTTTTATCAGCAAATTTCCTTGATATACCTTTATTTTGCCAATAGTATCCCCTCGATTTAATGGCGCCTTTATTACTTTGTTCACGGTATACTTTGTGGAAATATTATCTTCCTCACCTTTTTTGACCGGTACAACCAATTCTTTTTCGGCTACAGCTTTCACCCGCTCTTCCCTGGCATTAGGCACTTTTATTTCAACTATTTCCTGTTCTTTTTCAGCAGCCACTAAACTTTTATAGGTATTGAACCCATATGATAGTAATTTTGCAGATTCATTAAACCTAGTTTTTGAATCATCTGCCCCCATAACTACAACAATAAACCTTATTTTATTTTGTTTAGCTGTTGAAGTCAAACAAAATTTAGCATCATCTGTATATCCAGTTTTTATACCATCTGCTCCCTTAAAATCCCTAACAAGTCTATTGGTATTATTTAAAACAGACTCACCATCCCTTAAATATTCTATCCAGGTAGAAGTCCATTCAAGAACCTGGGGATATTCTAATAATTCTCTACCCATTACTGCCAGGTCTCTGGCACAAGTATAATTCTCCTGTTCAGCACTATCCTCAGCAGGCAGACCATTGGTATTATAAAAATATGTATGTTCTAATCCTAATTCCTGGGCTCTTTCATTCATCCGTTTAACAAAAGCTTCCTCTGTTCCATATAGGTATTCTGCTACTGCAACACAGGCATCATTAGCCGAAACAATTGCTATCGCTTTCATAATATCTTCAAGTGTCATTTCTTCTCCTGGTTCCAACCATATCTGTGAACCCCCCATACTGGCTGCAAGTTCACTAACAACCAGCTTATCATCAAGACTGACTCGACCTTCATCAAGCGCTTCCATTACCAGCAGCATAGTCATTATTTTTGTCATACTGGCTGGAGGTAATTCTAAATCTGAATTTTTTTCATAAATTATTTCACCGGTTTCAAACTGCATTAAGATTGCAGACTTTGAATTTAGATTAAAATTTATATCCTGTGCTATTATCATACCGGGTGTTATTAAAACAATTAAAATTAAAGAGACCAGTATCCACAAAACAAACTTTTTTATCTTAAACATAAAAAGTCCCCCTTAATCCAATAATAATATGCTATAACTAAAAGTAGCTTGAAAATATATAAGAATAGGCTACATCTAATAAATGTTTATTATTTATTATCAGATAATATGCAGAGAGACATTTTATAAATATTCATATTATTTTATCACTTCATAAATCAAAGATTTGACTGAGGGCTCATTTTTTTTAATTGTAAAACAATTCAGCAGTCTTGATTCAACATCTTTTACCTGTTTTTTCTGGTTAATATAAACAACAGCCAGAGGCTCACCTTTTTTTACATAACTACCATTTTTCTTCTTTATTTCAAGACCAACTTCAGGATCTATTTTATCACCTTTTTTCTCCCTTCCTGCACCCAGTTCCATAGCCATCAGGCCTACCTGTAGTGCATCAATATTATGTATATAACCTTCCTTATTACTTACAACTTCTTTAACCACATCAACCTGCGGCTGATAATTTTCATCAATAACAGAAGGATCTCCACCCTGGGCAGTAATAAATTCTTCATATTTTTCATAGGCCTGACCTGAATTTATAATGGTTAATAATATTTTTTTCCCTTCTTCAATGTCATTTGCTTTTTCTGCTGTTAACAGCATATTTGCTCCAAGGGTCAGACAGAGCTCCTGTAGGTCTACTGGCCCCTTCCCCTTTAAAGTGGAAACAGCTTCCTTTACTTCAATAGAATTTCCCACTGCATAACCTAAAGGTTGATTCATATTGGAAATTACTGCTGTTGTCTGACGTCCAATTTCCTCTCCTATTTTCACCATTGCCTTTGCTAATTTTCTGGCCTGTTTCAATTCTTTCATAAAAGCACCATTACCCGTTTTCACATCAAGAACTATACCATTTGCTCCTCCTGCTATTTTTTTACTCATAATACTACTGGCTATAAGAGGTATCGATTCCACAGTAGCTGTTACATCTCTAAGTGCATACAGCTTTTTATCTGCTGGTGTCAAATTTGCTGTTTGACCGGCAACGGCTATTCCAATTTTATTTACATTTTCAATAAATTCAGCCATAGTTAAACCTGTATTAAAACCAGGTATTGATTCAAGTTTATCTATAGTTCCACCTGTATGCCCCAATCCTCTACCAGACAGTTTAGCTACTGGCACACCAGCTGCTGCTACCAGTGGTGCTAAAACGAGAGTAGTAGTATCACCTACACCACCTGTACTATGTTTGTCAATTTTTTGCCCTTTTATCGGATCCAGATGTACCTTATCACCTGAGTTTACCATGGCCATAGTCAACTCAGCAGTTTCTTTTTTATCCATACCTTTAAAATATACAGCCATTGTCCAGGCAGACAACTGATAATCAGGTATTTTACCTCTGCTGTAGCCATCAATTAAATAATTAATTTCAGCTTTGCTGAGAGTTTTTCCTTCTCTTTTTTTATAAATAATATCATAGGCCCTCACAATTATTCCCTCCTACATATAATTAGCACAAAAACAACATTTCATAAATGCGTATTCAAACCAGCTTATTACTTACTAATCCAAAATCTCCTTCTTAAAACTGTTTCCATACTCAGTCTTTTCAACTTCCAAAAAATCGGTAATAGTTGCAGCCAGATCAGCAAAAGTAGATAATATACCTAAATTATAATCATTTTTTATATTTTCACCATATAATAATAAAGGAACATACTCCCGGGTATGGTCAGTACCCTTATATGTAGGATCACAGCCATGGTCAGCAGTAATAATTAATATATCTTCACTATTCATTTTTTCATATATTTCCGGTAAACGCTGATCAAAGTTTTCCAGAGCTTTTGCATAACCCTCTATATCACGACGGTGGCCGTAATTCATATCAAATTCAACTAAATTAGCAAATAATAACCCAGACTCCATCTCTTCCATAAACTCTAACACTGCATCTACACTTTCCATATTACCTACAGTATGGTTTGATTTAGTGATACCCCTCCCGGCAAAAATATCAATTATTTTCCCCACAGAATATACTTTATTTCCGGCCTGTGTTATTTTATCAAGCATAGTATCTACTGGTGGTTCTAAAGAAAAGTCTTCTCTTCTATCAGTTCTTGTAAAACCACCCGGTTCACCAATAAACGGACGGGCAATAACTCTACCAACAGCATCTTTACCTGTAAGTATTTTTCGAGCTTTTCTGCACATTAAATAAAGTTCTTCCACTGGAATAACATCTTCATGAGCAGCGATCTGAAAAACACTATCAGCTGAAGTATAAACAATTGGTTTCCCTGTAACTATATGTTCTTCTCCCAATTCTTCAATAATCCTTGTTCCTGAAGCAGGCTTATTTCCCAGCACCTCCCGACCGATAGCTTTTTCAAATTTATTAATAATTATATCTGGAAAACCTTCAGGATAAATGGGAAACGGTTCTTCAAGAATAATACCTGATATCTCCCAGTGACCAGTGGTAGTGTCTTTACCAACTGATGCTTCCGCCATTTTAGCATATACACCTTCTGCGCTTATTTTATCATAAACTCCTTTTATCGGTGCAATCTTACCTAAACCCAATTCTTCCATATGAGGTAGATCTAGACTTCCCACTGCACCTGCGGTATTTCCAAGAGTATTGGAACCAACATCACCATATTTGTCTGCATCAGGCATAGAACCAATACCAACACTATCCAGAACAATTAATATAACACGCTTATTTTTCAATATAGTTACCTCCTCTATAATATAGTTAACCATAGGTTATAGTTATATTTCATCAATAGAGTAATAGTTTTAATTCTATTATTATAATATACCTTTTTTAAAAAATTAACAAATTTATTCAATCAAAAAAACCTTATTATCAAAAATAATAAGGTTTTTTATATTTATTCTTTATTTATATATAGTTTGTACTAAATCTTCTTATATATTATTCTCCAAAGGAAATACCTATACTCTTGGCTGTTCCAACTAATTCTCCTTCAGTATCTACATTTTTTAAATTACCAATTACATCTTCAAGTGAAGCAGAAGACATAGTATTTCCTTTCAGTGTAACCATTTTACCAAATTCATTTTCCATAATCATATCCACAGCTGCTTTTCCGTATCTGGTTGATAATATCCTATCAT
>JBMCBT010000030.1:0-23723 GCA_048623215.1 Halothermotrichaceae bacterium | reverse complement strand
GGCGATACAGCCCAGGTTGGGCCTGGTATTGCTGAACACCTGAATTTACCTCATACAACTTATGTTAAAGAAATCGTCGACATTAATAAAGAGACCATTACTGCCAAAAGAAAAATAGAAAATGGTCATGAGGTTATTGAAATGCAGCTTTCGGCTTTATTAACAGTCATTAAGGAAATAAATGAGCCCAGGCTGCCGTCAATTCGCGGTATTTTGCGCTCCAGAGAAATAGAAGTTCCTGTCTGGACAGTTGATGACCTGGATGTTGATGAAAATGCAATTGGTCTTGATGGCTCCCCAACACAGGTAGTCTCAGTAACTACCCCAGATCTTGATGTTGAAGCTGAAATGTTTGATGGAGACTGCGGCTATCAGGTGGATTGTTTGATTAAGGCTTTGTCTGAACAGAAGATATTGTAAAAGGAGGATAAAACAATGAGTATAGTTGTTACTGATAAATGTACAGGATGCAGCCTCTGTGTAGAACACTGTCCCTTTAATGCTATAGAGATAAAAGATAATAAAGCAGTCATTCTGGAAGGTTGTACACTGTGTGGTTCATGTGAAAGTGTTTGTCCAGTGGGGGCTATTGAAATTGAGCGGAAAGAAACTGATACAAATTATGATGACTATCAGGATGTTTGGGTTTTTGGCGAACAGCGTGAAGGTGAAATTAATAATGTTGTTTATGAACTAATTGGTGAAGGCAGAAAACTGGCTGATAAATTGAAGCAGGATTTGTGTGTTGCTTTAATCGGCAGTCAGCTGTCAAAAAAGGCTGATGAGTTAGTTGATTACGGTGTAGATAAAGTATATTTAATCGATGAAATTGAACTTAATAAATATAATGACGAATATTATACAGCTGCTGTGACAGAGTTGCTTGGTGAATATAAACCGTCTATTATTTTACTGGGGGCTACTGCTATCGGGCGTTCTCTGGGGCCAAGGGTGGCAGCCAGAATAAAAACCGGTCTTACTGCTGACTGTACCGGGCTTGATATTGATAAAGAAAGTGGTAACCTATTGCAGACCAGGCCTGCATTTGGTGGTAATATTATGGCTACTATTGTCTGCAAAAACCACAGGCCGCAGATGGCTACTGTCCGCCCGGGAGTTATGAAAGAGGCAGTTAAAAAGCCAGGATATAATGGAGAAGTAGTTAAATATGAGTTTGATACTTCACAGGTTTCATTAAAAACTAAACTAATAGATGTTGTTCAAGAAATTGGTGATAGTGTTAATATTAATGAAGCAGAAGTAATTGTTTCCGGGGGACGTGGTCTTGGCTCAGCGGAAAATTTTGAAATTATCGAAGAGTTAGCCGAAGTTCTGGGTGGGGCAGTTGGAGCTTCCAGGGCTGCTGTAGATAACGGCTGGATAGACCATAACCATCAGGTAGGTCAGACCGGTACTACTGTAAAACCGAGAATATATATCGCCTGCGGTATTTCCGGTGCAGTACAGCATCTGGTCGGTATGAAATCTTCTGACATTATTATTGCTATCAATAAAGATCCAGAAGCACCAATCTTTAATTATGCTACCTATGGACTGGTAGGGGATTTATTTAATATAGTGCCATTACTTACAAAACAAATAAAAGAGGGAGTGAGCTTAAAAGAAGCCGCTTCAACAGAGGAGTAAACATTTTGGTAAATTAGAAATATATTATGATAAAAAATAAATAAGGAGGGTATAGACACCTCTAATAGGCTAAAGTCTAATAAATTAAAAATAATAAAAAAAATAGGGATGATATTTAATGAAAGTACTATTTATTGGAGGAACGGGAGTTATAAGTCAGGCAGTTTCTGATTTGGCAGTAAAAAAAGATATTGATTTATATCTGTTTAACCGTGGAAAAAATAATCAGTTTGCTCCTGATGAAGCTACAGTAATCGAAGGTGATATAAGAGAAGTTGAATCAGCAGCGGAAAAGTTAAAAGATTATCAATTTGATGTTGTTGTGGACTGGATTGCATTTACTCCGGAACATGTGAAGGCTGATATTGAATTATTTAAAAATAAGACTGAGCAGTACATTTTTATAAGTTCTGCCTCAGCATATCAAAAACCACAGACTCATTATCTTATTACCGAATCTACACCACTGGCCAACCCTTACTGGCAGTATTCCAGAGATAAAATTGCCTGTGAGGATATATTGAGGGAAGAATATAGGAAAAATGGATTTCCCTTTACCATTGTCAGGCCATCACATACTTATGGTAATACCATGATTCCCTCAGCCTTAAACAACTGGGAAAAACCATGGTCTTTAATAGATAGGATGCGTAAAGGTAAAAAGGTTGTTGTACATGGAGATGGTACTTCTCTATGGGTGATGACACATAATACAGATTTTGCAAAAGCATTTGTGGGACTACTGGGGAATATGAAGTCTATAGGCCATGCTTTTCATATTACATCAGATGAAGTTCTAAACTGGAATCAGATTTTCAGGGCAATAGGTAAAGCGGCCGGAGTTGAGCCGGATTTAGTGCATATTGCGTCTGATAGACTGGTTAAATACAACCCTGAATGGGAAGGCTCTATAATCGGAGATAAAGCTGCAAGTGTTGTTTTTGATAATAGTAAAATAAAACAGTTTGTACCTGATTATAAAGCAACTGTTACTTTTAAAGAAGGAGTAAAAAAGTCTGTTAAATGGTTTGAAGCACATCCTGATTGGTGCAAAGTTGACCAGGGGTGGAATCAATTGATGGATAGGATAATAGAGGATTATATAGAATAGATTTGTCAAGTGTGATAAATATCATAGCATAAACAAACTCCATTGTATATAATTATAATCGAAGTAAAAATGAAAGAGCAAATAATGAAATAAGGAGGAATTGTTTATGAGTATGTTTTGTTATCAATGTCAGGAAACAGCCAAAAATGAAGGCTGTACTATTCAAGGAGTCTGTGGAAAAACAGATGAAGTAGCTAACCTACAGGATCTTTTAATATATGTATTAAAGGGGATTTCTGTTTACGCTGAGAAAGCTGAAAAATTAGGGTTAAAAGATGAAAAAGTTGGTGCCTTTGTTACTGAAAGCTTATTTAGTACAATTACCAATGTGAGTTTTGACCCGGAAAGATTTGAGGAAAGAATAAAAGAAGCACTGAAATTAAGGGAAGAAATAAAGAGTAATTTTCTTAAAGCATATAAAGAAGAAAAGGGTCAGGATTTTGAGGGCCAGCTGCCTGATGAATGTGTGTGGTATAGTGAAAATAATGAGGACTTTTATCAAAAAGGTGCAGAAATTGGTATTCTTTCTATTGAGGCTGAAGATATATGCTCCTTAAAAGAACTATTAACTTATGGACTAAAAGGTATTGCAGCTTATACTGAACATGCCTATGTACTTGATGAAAAAGATCAGGAAATCTTTGACTTTATGATAAAAGGTCTGGCTGCTACAGCTGATAAAGATAAAACAGTTGACGAATTAATCGGGTTAGTCATGGAATGTGGTGAGATGGCAGTCCAGACAATGGCATTACTTGATAAAGCCAATACCGGACATTATGGTAATCCAGAAATTACACAGGTTAATATTGGTGTAAAAGATAATCCAGCTATCTTAATTAGTGGTCATGACCTTAAAGACTTAGAAGAATTACTGGAGCAGACAGAAGGCACTGGTGTTGATGTTTATACACATGGTGAAATGCTGCCTGCTAATTCTTATCCAGCATTTAAAAAATATAAGCATTTTGTAGGAAATTATGGTAATGCCTGGTGGGAACAGAAAGAAGAATTTGAGAAGTTTAACGGACCTATTGTAATGACTACTAATTGTCTTGTACCACCTAAGGATTCATATAAAGACCGTGTTTATACTACAGGTGTTGTTGGTTTTCCTGGAGTAAAACATATTGATGACCGTGAAGAAGGTAAGGTTAAAGATTTCTCTGAGGTTATTGAGCATGCTAAAAAATGTGATTCACCAACAGAACTGGAAAATGGAACTATTCCAGGAGGTTTTGCTCATGAGGCAGTTATGGGTGTAGCCGATAAGGTTGTAGAAGCAGTTAAAACCGGTAAAATAGCACGCTTTGTTGTCATGGCTGGCTGTGATGGACGACATAAAACTCGTGATTATTATACAAATGTAGCAGAAGAGCTGCCGGAAGATGCAGTAATTTTGACAGCAGGATGTGCCAAATATAGATATAACAAGCTTGATTTGGGAGATATCGGAGGTATTCCTAGAGTACTTGATGCCGGTCAGTGTAATGACTCCTACTCACTGGTAGTTATTGCACAGAAGCTGGCTGAAGTCTTTGGTGTAGATGATATTAATGAACTACCGATATCCTATGATATTGCCTGGTATGAGCAGAAAGCTGTTGCAGTACTGCTGGCATTACTACACCTTGGTGTCAAAGGAATCCGCTTAGGACCTACACTTCCAGCATTTATTTCTGAAAATGTACTGAAAGTACTTGTTGAAAAGTTTGATATCAAACCTATTGGTGATGTTAAAGAAGATGTAGAAAAGATCATGGCTGGAAAGTAAGTTATATGATATAGACTGTCAAAATCACATGGGGGGGTTTTAAATCTCCCTCATGTTTAAATAGATTTTTGGTAAATTTAATGTTTAATACTGTTTTTGATTTTTATTTGATAAGAATTTAATAAATATATTAAAGTAGGCTTCTTTACAAAAGACTTCATTTTTATTATAATAAAGTAAGTAAACGTTAACAAACAATGGATGTTTTAAGACATGAAATCTCCTATTTTATATAATGGAGAAGGAGGAATTATTTTTTCGTTTTTGTAAAGTTGAGGGAGTGAATTGTAATGACACAGCGTATGAGCTCTGTTGAGCGGAAAAAAGAAATTATGGCGTCGGCATTAGAAATTATCTATAAAGAAGGATTTCCTAACTTAACTATAAGAAATATTGCCGATAGTATAGGTATTTCAGAGGCAGCAATTTACCGTCATTTTAACAGCAAAAAGGAAATTGTAGCAAAGCTGGCTGATATTGTTTTCAATCAAAATCAATTAAAAATAACAGATAATGATATAGCTGATCCCTTTGAATTACTAAAAAAAATCATGGTGAAACAGGTTAAAATACTGGAAGAGAGGCCATTTTTAACATCTATTTTATTTCAGGAAGGAATATTTGCAGAATATCCAGATATTAAAAAAAAGTTTAATACACATCGTAAAAAAAATGAGAATATAATAAAAGAAATCATTGAAGTCGCTAAAGAGAAAGGTTTAATTTTATCAGAGCTGGATCCAGAAGTTTTTAGTGTGCTTTATATGGGCAGCCTGAGAGTAGTTGTATTAAAATGGCGCAGTGCTGATTTTTCATATTCACTTGAAAAAAAAGTAAATAAAATAATAAAACAGTTATTTGAATTTATTAAGAAATAATATACATTCTGTAGTAAAAACCAATAAAATAAAATATAATAAATGTCGAGAGTTTAGCAGCTCATATTTATATTTAGAACTTTTAAAATGAGTTAGTAAACGTTAACAAACAACGAGAGGGGAATTTTTATGAGTATAAGCACGATATTATTATTAACCGTAACTATAATTGCACTAGTAATTTCGTTTGTGAAAGATAAGAAAAAGACAATAAAAAGTTTAAAATCAGCCCGGGGACGTTTTTTTCAGACTGCTTCACAGATTTTTGGAATTCTGTCATTGATCGGCTTATTTCTGGCAGTAGTGCCTGAAGGAGTAATTAAATCAATTCTGGGCGGTAGCAATATAGCTGTAAGTACTATCTATGGAGCGGTTATCGGTACAGTAACGATTATACCTGCATTTGTGGCCTTTCCCCTGGCATCATCACTTGTAGAAAGCGGTGCTTATCTGGTTGCCGTGGCAGCATTTATTACTACACTGACAATGGTCGGATTTGCTACAATGCCGATAGAGATAGAGCATTTTGGTAAAAAGTTTACTTTTGTACGAAATGGTTTGAGTTTTCTGATAGCTATTTTGATTGCGCTGGGAATGGGGGTTATACTGTGAGTAATATAATTGATGATATGAAGAAATATAAGTTACTGGTTTTTACATTTATGGCCTATATCATTACAGGTATTATTAATTTTAACCTGCTGCAAGAAGCTGCTGCTAATACCTGGATTTATTTGAAGGAAATGCTTGAAATACTTCCGGCTGTTTTTGTATTGACAGGCCTTATTAATGCCTGGGTACCTGCAGAAGTAATTATGAAATATTTTGGAAATAAGTCCGGTGTCAGAGGTAAGTTAATTTCCGTTCTGGTTGGTTCAGTTTCTGCCGGCCCGATATATGCTGCTTTTCCCCTGAGCCAGTCACTTTTAAATAAAGGAGCCAGTATAGGAAATACTATTATAATTATCAGTGCCTGGGCAGTTGTCAAAATCCCTATGTTAATTGTAGAATCAAAGTTTCTGGGAATAACATTTGCAGGAGTTCGTTATTTATTAACTATTCCAGCAATTATTATTATGGGTAGTATAGCTGAAAAAATAATAAAAAGGAATGAAATAACAGCTGATAAAAATGAGGATAACATTCCAGAAGAAATACTGGATGTTTTACCAGGACATAACTGCGGTTCCTGTTGTTATAACAGCTGCCGTGCCTATGCAGAAGCTGTTATTACAGGAAAAGTTGCTGCCGATTTATGTGTAGCAGATGATGGAAAAATATATCAAGTGTATCAGCTATTAAACTAAAGTGATCAATGATGTAGCTAGATTTATCAAACAAATAGAGAAATTAATATAGTAGATAATTTAGGCAGAGTATTTTAAATGAAGAATAAGATTTGAATGAGTAAAAAGGGGGGGTAACCCCTCTTTTTTCGTTTATAAGCAAACAATGGAACAATTTTATCTGCATATTTTATTAATAAGAAAAAAATGTATAAACTACAATAGCAAAAGTATCCCTGTATACAGGGATTTTAGCCCTGAAATAGTTTACATTGGTGTTATTTGCTTTTATACTAGATAGTACTAAATTAAGAAAATAAAGACCAGGAGTATAGAGATAGTGGAGTTTTAAAAAAAGAAAGATGGTTGAGTAGTTTTGAATTATAAGAGAAGGGATGATCTAGTATGAAATTTACTCAAATACCTGAAAAACAGGGATTATATGACCCGCAATTTGAACATGATGCATGTGGTATGGGGTTTGTAACAAATATAAAAGGAAAAAAGTCACACAAAATAGTTCATCAGGCTTTAGAAATCCTGGTTAATCTCAGCCACCGTGGTGCAACCGGAAGTGACCCAGATACAGGAGATGGAGCCGGTATCTTATTACAACTTCCACATAAATTTTTCTTGAAAAGACAGGATGAATCTAAATTATCACTGCCGGGTAAAGGAAAGTATGGAGTTGGTATGGTATTTTTACCAGAAGATAAACAGCTGCGCAAGAAATGTGAAAGCAGAGTTGAAAAAATAGTCAATGAAGAAGGGCAAAGATTACTGGGCTGGCGTGATGTGCCGGTTAATGCTGATAATGTTGGTGCTACAGCCAGGACTTCAATGCCCTATATACGTCAGGTTTTTATAGATAGAGGTAAGATAAGAGATGATATGGATTTTGAAAGAAAACTGTATGTAATCAGGAAAAAAGTTGAGAAGATAATGCAGGAAGATATATATATTGCCAGTTTATCTCACAGGACTATTGTTTATAAGGGAATGTTAATGCCTAAACAGGTTGAGTCATTTTATCCTGATTTAGCTGATCCAGAAATGGAAACCGCTATTGCTTTGGTTCACTCCAGATTTAGCACCAATACTTTTCCCAGCTGGGAGAGGGCTCATCCAAACCGTTACCTTATTCATAATGGGGAGATTAATACAATGCGGGGAAATGTAAACTGGATGAGAGCACGTCAGGCAGCAATTGAAACAGATATATATGGTAATAAATTAGACGATATATATCCTATTATAAATCCAGAAGGCAGTGACTCGGCCATGTTTGATAATGTTTTAGAGTTTCTGACATTATCAGGAAGAGAACTACCACATGTTGTGATGATGATGATTCCTGAACCCTGGGAAAATAATAATGAAATGGAAGAAAGAAAAAGAGCATTTTATAAATATCACAGCTGTTTAATGGAGCCGTGGGATGGGCCGGCTGCTATGGCTTTCACAGATGGGAAACAGGTTGGTGCAGTTCTGGATAGAAATGGACTAAGACCTTCCCGCTACTATGTAACTAAAGATGATTTGGTTATTCTTGCATCGGAAGTTGGCGTGCTTGATTTACCAGAAAAAAAGATAATTAGTAAACAGAGATTGGAACCGGGTAAAATGTTATTGATAGATACCGATAAAGGTGAAATTGTCAATGATGATAAGCTAAAACAACAAATAGCAAAAGAACAACCATACCAGCAGTGGTTAGATGAACATATGGCTAGTTTAAAAGAGCTGAGAAATAACAGATTTGAGATAAATGAATCAAAAGTAAGTTGTTCAGAGTTAGACCACCAAACTATACTACAGAGGCAGAAAGCTTTTGGTTATAATTTAGAAGATATTAGAAAGGTAATTATACCTATGGCTAAAGACGGTGTTGATCCCATAGGAGCAATGGGTAATGATTCATCCCTGGCTGTATTATCTGATAAACCTCAATTATTGTTTAATTATTTTAAACAGTTATTTGCTCAGGTTACAAACCCACCAATTGATTCGATTCGGGAAGAAATTATAACAGCAACCCGGACTTTTTTAGGGACTGAAGGTGATTTGATAGCTCCAGTTCCTGAAAGCTGCCGTCAAATTAGTTTGAGTTCACCTATTTTAGATAATAGCCAATTAGCACGATTGAAAAATATAGATAGAGAAGGGTTTAATTCGGCTGAGCTACCCATTTTGTTCGATGCCGGATATTATGGTAAGTCTGATATAAAAAAAGATAAAATAAAATTAGAGGAATATAGTAAAACAGATTTGTGTGATAAGAATGAAACTATGAGTAAAGGTAAGAGGCTTAAAATTGCTATGGATAATTTGTTTACTGAGGCTGATAGATTAATAGATAATGGTGTTAATATTTTAATATTATCAGATAGAAATATTGCTAAAGATAAGGTGCCAATTCCGTCCCTGTTAGCAGTATCAGGACTTCATCACCACTTAATTAAGACTGGCAGGAGAACATCTGTCAGTATTGTACTGGAATCAGGTGAGCCCCGGGAAGTGCATCATTTTTGTCTATTAATTGGTTATGGTCTGGACGCTGTTAATCCTTATCTGGTTTTTGATTCACTAAATGATGCAGTAAACCAGGGATTATTGACAGATATAAGCTTTGATAAGGCTGTTCCAAAATATATTAAAGCAGCTACAAAAGGTATTGTGAAAGTTATGGCCAAAATGGGTATTTCTACTATACAGAGCTACCGTGGTGCACAGATATTTGAGGCTGTAGGTATTAATAAGTTTGTTGTGGATAAATACTTTACCAGAACTCCTTCCAGAATAGGTGGAATTGGCCTTGAGGAAATAGCACATGAGGCTTTATTAAGACATAAAAAGGCTTTTGACTTTTTTGATAATACACTGGAATCCGGATCCAGTTTTACATGGAGAAAAGATGGTGAAGAACATCTATATAATCCAGAAAGTATTTATTTACTGCAGCGAGCTTGCCGTGAAGGTGATTATAATCTATTTAAAAAATACTCTGAATTGATTAATACTAATTCTAAAAAGAAATCTACTTTACGCGGATTGTTAGAATTTGAGTATAGTAATAGACCTATTCCGTTAGACGAAATAGAACCAGCTGAGTCTATCTGTAAAAGATTTAAAACAGGTGCTATGTCATATGGTTCAATCAGTAAAGAGGCTCATGAAACACTGGCTATAGCTATGAACCGTATTGGAGGCAAGAGTAATACCGGTGAAGGAGGCGAGGATCCTGAACGATTTACTGCAGATGATAATGGAGACTTACGATGTAGTGCCATTAAACAGGCTGCTTCAGGCAGATTTGGTGTAACTTCACATTATCTGTCAAATGCAAAAGAAATACAGATTAAGATGGCACAGGGAGCAAAACCGGGAGAAGGAGGACAGCTGCCTGGTAAAAAAGTTTATCCCTGGATTGCTGAAGTTAGAGGAACTACTCCCGGAGTGGGTTTGATCTCACCTCCACCACATCATGATATATATTCAATTGAAGATCTGGCTCAGTTGATTTATGATCTGAAAAATGCCAACCGTGAAGCCAGAATAAATGTGAAACTTGTATCCGAAGTTGGTGTAGGCACAGTTGCAGCCGGTGTTGCCAAAGGTAAAGCAGATGTAATACTGATAAGTGGTTTTGATGGAGGTACAGGGGCTTCACCTCGAACCAGTATCAGGCATGCCGGTCTTCCCTGGGAACTGGGTGTTGCTGAAACTCATCAGACTTTAGTAATGAATAATTTAAGAAGTCGAGTCAGGATAGAAACAGATGGTAAACTTATGACCGGTAAAGACCTGGCTGTAGCAGCCTTACTTGGTGCTGAAGAATATGGTTTTGCTACTGCACCACTTGTAACACTGGGCTGTGTAATGATGCGGGTCTGTAATATGGATACATGTCCAGTAGGAGTAGCTACCCAGAATCCAGAATTAAGAAAAAACTTTAAAGGAAAACCAGAGTATGTTGTCAATTTTATGCGTTTTATTGCAGAGGAAATGCGTGAAGAAATGGCCAAAATGGGTTTCAGGACAGTAGATGAAATGATTGGACGTGTTGATAAATTAGAAAGAAATGAAGCACTCAATAACTGGAAAAATAAGAATGTTGACTATACAAATATACTATTTGCTCCTGATGTAGATAAAGACATAGAAAGGAACTGTCAAATAGAACAGGAACATGGTATAGATGAAACCCTGGATATGAAAAAACTTCTTGATATATCAAAAGCAGCAATTGAAGAAGGGAAAAAAGTTGACGCCACTTTGGCTATAAAAAATGTTAATCGAGTAGTAGGAACAATACTGGGGAATGAAATTACTAAAAAATATGGGGAGAAAGGTTTACCTGAAGATACAATTAAGCTAAATTTTAAAGGCTCAGCTGGTCAAAGTTTTGGTGCTTTTATACCTGAAGGAATTACACTAACTCTGGAAGGTGACTGTAATGATTATATTGGAAAAGGACTGTCAGGTGGTAAGATTATTGTTAAATTACCGCTAGAGTCTAATATAACTGCTGACGAAAACATTATTGTTGGTAATGTTGCCTTTTTTGGAGCAACTTCAGGAGAAGCCTATATAAATGGTATAGCTGGCGAAAGATTTTGTGTTCGAAATAGTGGTATAGAGGCTGTAGTTGAAGGTGTAGGTGACCATGGTTGTGAATATATGACAGGAGGTCTGGTTGTTGTTCTTGGTAAAACCGGATACAACTTTGCAGCCGGTATGTCCGGTGGAGTTGCCTATGTACTTGACAATAAAAATAATTTTAGCAGAAGGTGTAATCAGACTATGGTTGATGTTGAACCATTAAATGAAACCAGGGATATTGAAAAAGTTAAAGATATGATAAGAAAACATATAGCTTATACAGGTAGTAAGAAAGGACAGGAAATATTAAATAATTGGGTAGGATACCAGAATAAATTTGTTAAGATAATGCCAAGAGACTATAAGCGGATGATAGATGCTATTGAACGTTTTGAGAAAAATGGGATGAAAAGAAAAGATGCATTGATGGCTGCTTTTGAAGAAAACAACTGTGATAAAGCCAGAATTAGCGGCAACTAGCAGATTTAATAATAATTTGTGGATTCAGCAGCAAAAAGTTTAAGTTAGGAGGAGAAGAGAGATGGGAAAGCCGACAGGTTTTATTGATTATAGACGTGAAGTTCCTCAGGAACGCCCCCCTGCAGATAGGATCAATGACTGGAATGAATTTAAGAAACCCTTTAGTGAAGAAGCATCCAAAACACAGGGGGCAAGATGTATGGAATGTGGAATACCTTTTTGCCACAGTGGTATTATGTTGGCAGGTATGGTGTCAGGTTGTCCTTTAAATAATTTAATACCTGAATGGAATGATTTGATCTATAGAGGACTGTGGAAAGAGGCAGTAAGGAGACTTTTAAAGACAAATAACTTTCCAGAGTTTACAGGAAGAGTCTGTCCTGCTCCCTGTGAAGGTTCATGCACTTTAGGGATGCATGAACAGCCGGTAACTATTAAAACAAATGAGTATCAGATAATAGAAAAGGCCTTTAAAGAAGGCTGGATAAACCCAGAGCCGCCTTCACAAAGAACAGGGAAAAAGGTAGCTGTAGTAGGGTCAGGTCCGGCTGGCCTAGCTGCTGCTGACCAGCTAAACAAAGCCGGTCATTTTGTTACAGTATATGAGAGAGAAGACAGAATTGGCGGTCTGCTGATGTATGGTATACCAAATATGAAGTTAGATAAAGAAAAAGTAGTACAGCGTAGGATTGAAATCATGACTGAAGAAGGAATTGATTTTGTTACCAATACAGAAGTCGGAATAGATATTTCCCTAAACAGATTGCAAAATAATTTTGATGCTGTAGTTCTCTGTGGAGGAGCAACCAGACCTAGAGATTTAACTGTACCTGGACGGGAATTGAATGGAATATACTTTGCTGTGGAATTTTTAAAAAATAATACTAAAAGATTACTTGATTCAAATAAAAATGATATTACATTTGAAAACAGGATTAAATATAATTTATCAGATAAAACTAGAGACCCGGATGTAAAGAAAGGAAATACAGAATATATTTCTGCTCAAGGTAAAGATGTAATAGTAATTGGAGGTGGTGATACAGGGACAGACTGTGTAGCTACAGCAATAAGACAGGGTTGTAATAGTGTTGTTCAGTTAGAAATAATGCCTAAGCCGCCGATGGTAAGACAGACGGATAACCCCTGGCCTGAATGGCCTAAAACTTTGAAAGTTGATTATGGGCAGGAAGAGGCTGTGTCATTATATGGTAAAGACCCCCGTCAATATCAAATTATGACAAAGAAGTTTACTGGTGACGAAAATGGTAACCTGCAGAAAGTTCATACTGTCAAAGTAAAATGGAAAAAAGATGAGAACGGCAGGATACAGCCTGTTGAAATTCCCGGAACTGAAAAGATATGGTCTTCCCAACTGGTATTACTGGCTATGGGTTTTCTGGGACCAGATGAAAATATGATTAAAGAAGTAGGACTAGAGCAGGATCAAAGGTCTAATATAAAAGCAGAGTATGGAAAATATTTGACAAATGTAGACGGTATTTTTGCAGCTGGAGATATGCGCAGGGGTCAGAGCCTGGTAGTATGGGCTATAAATGAAGGGAGAGGAGCCGCCCGCGAGGTTGATAAATATCTGAGGTAAATAGCTAAATTTGAGTGGATGAATATGATCATATATAGTGTATATTATTGTTAAATAATTATAATGTTTTCCCCTTTATAAAGGGGATTTTTTCTTTTTTCAAAGGAAAAATAAGTCTGGTAAACACCGTATAAATCTGGTATATGTGATATATATCAATTACATTTAACACTGCAGGGGATATAATAACAGTAGACCATAAAACAAGTTTACCTTATGGTCTTAATAAAAATAAATCAAATGAGAAAAATATAAAAAGGAGTGTGGTGTAATAATGAAAATTATCAAAATGGATGAACTTACGGGACATAAAAACCAAAGAGGTGTTGTTGCTAAACCGATTCTTAGACATGAAAATGCACAGATTATGAATCTGGTTTTACAGCCAGGAGATGTAGTACCCCCACATGCAGTACCTGTAGATGTGTTTTTTTATATAGTAGAGGGTAAAGGTACTCTTAAAATAGGTGATGAAGAAGCTGTAGTGGAAGCAAAAGATATTATAACTGTCTCACCTGATACTACAATGTCATTAGAGGCTGATCAGGGAGAAAAGTTTGTAGTTCTAAATGTGAAAACCCCCAGTCTGTAAACTCTTTTTTGATAAAATTAAAGAATAATGATAATATAATTTATGACATAATTTATCCACAAAAAGTCATCTTGTGCTGTAGAGCAAATTTTTTGTGTAAATAATTAGCCCGGTATAGGATATTACTGACGGTTATAATCACAGTTTTTATTAAAGAAATTAACCTCAGTTATCTATACCGGGTATTTATAATATAAATTATACTTATACTTAATAGACTGATAAATAATTATTTAATTCCCAGTCATGTACTTGAGTTCTATATCTATCCCATTCAATAAGTTTGGCTTCAATAAAGTGATTCAGGATATGCTCACCTAAAGCAGTTTTGATTACTTCGTCTTCTTTTAACAAATTAATAGCTTCTAAAATATTACCAGGTAGGCTGTTGATAGAAAGACTATCTTTCTCTGCTTCTGACATGGCATAAATGTTTTCTGTTACTTCTTTTGGTGGTTCGATTTTATTTTTGATACCATCAAGTCCTGCTTTGAGCATCACTGCTATTGCAAGATAGGGGTTAGCAGAAGGGTCAGGATTTCTTAATTCCAGTCTGGTTCCATTTCCCCTTGCAGATGGAATCCTAATTAAGGCACTTCTATTGGCACTGGACCAGGCTATATAAACGGGAGCTTCATAGCCGGGTACTAATCTTTTATAAGAATTTATAGTTGGATTAGTGATGGCAGTTATGGCCTGTGCATGTTTTAAAAGACCTCCGATATAATAATAAGCAGTCTGGCTCAGTCCCAGTTTATCATTTTCGTCATAGAATACATTTTTACCATCTTTATACAAAGACTGATGCATGTGCATACCAGAACCATTGATACCGAAGATTGGTTTAGGCATAAAGGTTGCATGTAAACCAGCTTTGTGTGCCATTGATTTGGTTACAAATTTAAATGTTGAGATGTTATCTGCTGTAGTAAGAGCATCTTCATACTTAAAATCAATTTCATGCTGACCAGAAGCCACCTCATGGTGAGAGGCTTCTACCTCAAATCCCATTTCTTCAAGTGCTAATACTATATCACGCCTGGTATTTTGACCTAAATCAACTGGGCCTAAATCAAAGTAGCCTCCATTATCATGAGGAATAGTAGTTGGGTTTCCTTCTTCATCTACTTTGAAAAGAAAAAATTCCGGTTCCGGGCCAACATTCATAGTATAACCCATTTCTTCTGCTTCACCTAGTGCTCTCTTTAACATACATCTAGGGTCTCCAGAAAAAGGTTCACCCTCAGGGGTATAGACATCACACATTAACCGGGCCACTGTTCCGCCCTCTTTGGGCCTCCAGGGAAATAATGTAAAAGTATCCAGGTCAGGTCTCAAATACATATCAGATTCATGAATCCTTGTATAGCCGTCAACTGATGAACCGTCAAACATTATTTTGTTGTCCAAAGCATCTTCTAGCTGTTCAACTGTTATAGCTACATTTTTGACTATACCTAAAATATCAGTAAACTGCATTCTGATAAACTTAACATTTTTTTTCTCGGCCGTTGATAAAATATCTTCTTTTGAATAGTTAAACATACAAATCACTCTCCTTTAATTTTTTAAGATGTGAGCTTTGTGTAAAGTATATGTCAGAAAAAAGTATTTGTCAATTTTTAATAATTTGTTATTTTAATCCCGCATAAGCATTAGTATATCAAGGGTTATAGACGATAGACATTTTGAATTTATTAACTTATGACAATATAAAATACCTGTATACAGATATACTTCTTCAACTTAGGCGAAATTACTAATACACTATTAATATCAAATATAGTATTTTAAAGGGGAGGTAATATTCATGTGTGGTATAGCTGGCTGGATTCACTGGCAAAAAGATATAAGGGAATATAAAACAGTTCTGAAAAAAATGAATAACAGTCAAATTCACCGCGGCCCTGATGAAAGTGGGGAATGGTATGCAAAAGAGGCCGGTCTTGTGCACCGGAGGCTCATTGTGATAGACCCCGATGGTGGGAAACAGCCGATGGTAAGAGAGTATAATGGAAATAAATATGTACTTATTTATAATGGTGAATTATATAATACATCAGAATTAAGAAAGATTTTAAAGAGTAAAGGTTATAGTTTTAATTCTCATTCAGATACAGAGGTTCTATTATTATCATTTATTGAGTGGGGAGAAAGTTGTCTAATAAAATTAAATGGAATTTATGCTTTTGCAGTCTGGGATCATAAAAATAAAAAAGTCTTTCTAGCCAGAGATAGAATAGGAGTTAAACCGTTATTTTATGCAGAACGTGGTAATGGTCTTATTTTTTCTTCAGAATTAAAAGGTATACTTGCTCATGAGGCAGTTGATTCTGAAGTAACTTATGAAGGTCTGGCTGAAATATTTGCACTTGGTCCCGGTAGAACCCCGGGACACGGTATTTTTAAAGGAGTAAAGGAATTAGAACCGGCCCATTATATTGTATATACTAAAAAGGGGATCAGAAAGAAGCGGTACTGGTCTCTGGAAAGTAAATATCATGAAGATAATCTATCTATAACAATAGAAAAAGTGAGAAAGCTTTTTATAGATGCGGTAAAGCGTCAATTGGTTTCTGATGTTCCTATCTGTACACTTTTGTCTGGTGGGCTGGATTCCAGTGCAATCACTGCTGTTGCTAGTAAAGTCTTGAGTGAAAGTAGTGGAAAAAATATCTATACTTATTCTGTAGATTATGATGGTAATGATAGGTTTTTTGAGAAAAATAAGTTCCAACCAGATTTAGATAATAAATGGGTTGAAATAATGTCAGATTACGCTAAGACAAGACACCATAGTGTTAGTCTATCCAATAATAGCCTGGTGAAGGCATTAAGAGCAGGGGTTTTAGCCAGGGACCTACCGGGAATGGCTGATATTGATATTTCTCTTTATTTGTTCTGCTGCAAGATTAAAGAGAAGTTTACGGTTGCGGTTTCCGGGGAATGTGCTGATGAAATATTTGGAGGCTATCCCTGGTTTTATCAACAGCAATTACTAAATGCAGATAATTTTCCTTGGGCCAGAAAGCTGGAGAATAAATTTGCAATTATTTCTCCAGATATATTGAACAAAATAAATCCTCTAGAATACGTAAAACATAGATACCAGGAAGCAGTAGCCGAAGTGCCGATATTACCAGGAGAGGATAAGAAAAATGCCCGTATGAGGGAGATGTTTTATTTGAACTTAACCCGCTGGATGCCGGTTTTATTAGACCGTAAAGATAGAATGAGTATGTATACAGGTCTTGAAGTGAGGGTTCCATTTTGTGACCACCGTCTGGTGGAATATGTCTGGAATATTCCCTGGGATATGAAAAACTATGGTGATATGAGAAAAGGCATTTTCCGGGCAGCACTCAAGGGGATATTGCCGGAGGCAGTTAGGACGCGTAAAAAGAATCCTTACCCGAAAACATTTAACCCGGCTTATTTTAATGATGTTAGAAAATGGTTAATAGAAATACTAAATAATAAAAAGGCGCCTATACAAGACTTTATAAATACGAAAAGAGTAAGGGCTCTGACAGATATGGGTTGTGACTATGATGTGCCCTGGTTTGGGCAATTAATGCGCTTGCCGCAGTTATTTGCATATTTAATTCAAACAAATTACTGGCTGGAGGCTTATGATATTAAAGTGATTTGAATTGAGAATTATTTGCATAAAATTATAGATTAAATAGCTAATAAGATAATAAGAAAAGGCCTGATTTAAAATCAGGCCTTAACTTATAATTAAACTACATCTTCACCACTTTCGCCAGTTCTAATTCTGACAGCAGATTCAATATTAGATATAAATATCTTTCCATCCCCAACTTCACCTGTTTCTGCAGCAGTGGTAATTGCTGTAACAACTTTATCTGTCATTTCATCATTAACTACAGTTTCTATTCTAACTTTGTTTCTTAAACGGATATGATAGGTAACACCTCTATAAACTTCTTGGTGTCCTTTTTGAGCACCATATCCTTTAACTTCAAATATGTTCATTCCTGTAATACCGATTTCTTCCAGTCTATCAATCACTATATCTAATTTCTCCGGTCTGATAATTGCCTCAATTTTTTTCATTTAAAACCCTCCTTCATTTGATAAAAAATCAGGATATGAAATAGTACCATGTTCAGAGGCATCCAATCCTTCGATTTCATCTTCTTTTGCTACTCTTAGGCCTATTATACTATCAACTGATTTGAATAGTATATAAGCAAGAGTGAAAGTCCAGAAAAACACACTAACAATACCGGTTAACTGAGTAAATAGCAAATTAAACCCTCCGCCGTAAAATAGGCCGCCATTTACAGCAAACAGACCTACAGCCGCAGTTCCAAAGGCACCACAGACACCGTGCACTGCTATAGCGCCGACAGGATCATCAATATGAATTTTATCAAAAAATTCTACTGCATAGATAACAATAATTCCAGCTGCTGCTCCAATTATAACTGCGCTTAGATTAGATACACTGGCTGTACCTGCAGTAATACCGACTAAACCAGCAAGTGCACCGTTTAAAGTCATACTAACATCAGGCTTACCATATCTGAGCCAGCTAACAATCATAGATAATGTAGCACCGGCTGCTGCTGCCAGATTTGTTGTAACAGCTATAGTTGCTATACTGAGATCAGTACCGGCTACAGTACTACCCGGGTTAAAGCCAAACCAACCAAACCAGAGAATAAAGACACCTAAAGCTGCCATTAAGAGGTTATGACCTGGTAGTGCATTTGGTGAACCATCTTTATTATATTTTCCAATTCTGGGGCCGAGTACAATTGTTCCTGCCAGTGCTGCCCAACCGCCTACAGAATGGACAACAGTTGAACCGGCAAAATCAATAAAACCCATACTGCCTAACCAGCCACCTCCCCAGATCCAGTGACCAACTACAGGATAAATAAAACCGCTAATAATAATACTGTAAATTAAGTATCCTAAAAAGTTAGTTCTTTCAGCCATAGCTCCTGAGACAATAGTAGCGGCTGTGGCAGCAAAAACGGTTTGAAAAATAAAAAATGCTGATAGTGGTATTTCCAGTCCCAGGTTAGCAAAAGTATCCTGTAAAAAGAAACCATTAAATCCTATAAAAGCACTACCTGCTCCAAACATAAACGCAAATCCTATAGCCCAGTAAATAAGTGAGCCTGCTGCAAAGTCCATCATATTTTTCATGATAATGTTTCCGGCATTTTTGGCTCTGGTAAATCCTGCTTCAACCATAGCAAATCCGGCCTGCATGAAAAAAACCAGAAATGCTGCTATTAGAGTCCAGATAGTATCAATAGCTATCTGATTACTCTTTGCTGTTGCGCCATCTGCCAGTACGGTCGTGCTTAACAACAATAACAAAATAAAGGTGAAAATTAAAACTCTTCTGTACATTGGTACCATCTCCTTAGATGTGAGGTTAATGTTAACTTAAGCAAAATTATAACATAAAACAATTAATAATCAAGGGAAAATAACATAAAACTAACATATTATACCTGTATACATAAAAAATATAACATCATAATAAGATTTAGATACATTATCCGTGTATACAGGTATTAAAGACATCAATCATATTTACTTTCTTAAATAACTAACATAGTATAAATTTTACATAAAAAATATTTGATTATGGAGGTTGAGAAAATTTATGAATATTGATTTCACAAAAATGCATGGAGCCGGTAATGATTTTATTATGGTTAATGGATTTAAAGATGATCTAGCAAATTATGATTACTCGAAAATAGCTTCTAAATTATGTAACCGCCATTTTGCTATTGGTGCAGATGGATTAATTATAGTTTTACCTGCCGAAAGCAGATCAAATGATTTCAAAATGCGGATTTTTAATTCAGATGGTAGTGAAGCAGAGATGTGTGGTAATGGTATACGCTGTTTTGCCCATTTTCTGCAGGAAGAAGGTTTAACAGAAAAAACCAGCCTTAATATAGAAACACTTGCCGGTATAATTTCACCACAGCTTATTTCATACAGTAAAAAAGCAAGTAAAGTAAAGGTAAATATGGGGCAGCCTCGATTTAAACCGGCGGAAATACCAATTAAATTAGATGAAGATCTAGAAAATGTACAGGACTTTAAACTAAAAGCAGCAGATAATGTATTTGATATAAATTGTGTATCTATGGGCAATCCTCATACAGTTATTTTTGTTGATGATATAGAACAATATAAACTGAATATATGGGGTGAAAAAATTGAAAACCATGAAATATTTCCAGAAAAGACAAATGTTGAATTTATTGAAAAAGTTTCTAGTGACGAAATAGTAATGAAGGTATGGGAAAGAGGAGCTGGAATAACATTGGCCTGTGGTACAGGAGCAGCTGCAGCTGTTGCTGCAGGCATAAAAAAAGGTATTCTCAATGATAGAGTTCTGGTTCACTTACCAGGTGGTGATCTTATTATAGAGTGGTCGGATCAGGATGTATTTATGACAGGTCCTTCGGAGAAAGTATTTAAAGGAGAAATAAAAATATAGGAGGAGATTATAAATGGAGAATGCAGAAAGAATTAAAAATTTACCGAGGTATTTATTTGCGGAAATCGATAAAATGATAGCAGAGGCTAAAGAGGAGGGTGTAGATGTTATTAGTTTTGGAATTGGTGATCCGGATCAACCGACACCGGATAATATAGTAAAAAGAATGATAGAAGCTGTTCAGGAACCATCAACACATAGTTATCCTTCCTATGAAGGATTATATGATTACCGTAGAGCAGTCGCAGACTGGTATCAAAAATATTATAATATAGACCTAGACCCGGATAGTGAAGTCGTTTCTCTAATTGGTTCTAAAGAGGGAATTGCCCACTTGCCTTTTTGTTATATTAACCCTGGTGATAAAGCTCTGATTCCAGACCCAGGTTATCCAGTCTATAAGACATCAATTTTACTGGCAGGAGGAGAACCGGTAATTGTTCCTTTAGAAGCTGAAAATAATTTTCTGCCTGATCTGGATGCAATAGATGAAGATATTGCCCGGAGAGCAAAATTATTCTATATTAATTATCCCAATAATCCTACAGGTGCTGTAGCTGGCCAAAAATTTTACAAAAGGGTAATCGAATTTGCACATAAATATGATATTATTATAGCTTCAGATGCAGCTTATAGTGAAATTGGACTGGATGGATATGAACCTATCAGTTTTATGCAGCTGCCCGGGGCTAAAGATGTTGGTATTGAATTTAATTCATTATCTAAACCATTTAATATGACAGGCTGGAGAATTGGCTGGGCTGTAGGAAATAAAGATGTTATTGAAAGTCTGGGCAGGATTAAAACAAATATTGATTCTGGAGTTTTTGAGGCAATTCAGTATGCCGGGATAGAAGCTCTTGCTTATTCAATGAGTAATGTTGGAAAGATGAACAAAATATATACCAGGAGAAGAAATATAATGATTAAAGGTTTACGGGAACTGGGATGGAGTGTTCCAGAAAATAAAGCAAGCTTCTATATTTGGGCTGAAGTTCCGGCTGGATATAATTCAACAGAGTTTTCTACTTATATTTTTGAAAAAACAGGAGTATTTTTTACACCAGGTAATGGTTATGGAAATTTCGGAGAAGGTTATGTCAGGATTGCATTAACTGTCAATGAAGAGCGAATTAAAGAAGCATTAACAAGACTGGAAGATATTCAGCATATATTTTCTATCAGTTAGTAAAAGTTATCTACTCTACTCTTATAATTTGTTATTTTTTATGTTATAATAACGTATAATTATTACCAACATCATATATATTTAACAAAGGATGAGAGGGGGATATAATGGACAAATATAATTTATCACCGATTGATTCATATAGTTATGAACCATTAAGAAAACAGGTCTATAAGGTATTAAGAGAAGCTATAATAACCGCGAAAATTGCGCCCGGCACAAGACTTACGGAAGTGGAGATGGCTGACCAGCTAAATGTAAGCCGCACACCGGTTAGAGAGGCTTTTCGTATGTTGGAACTGGAGGAACTAATTATTATAATTCCCCAGGAAGGTGTATTTGTAGCAGGAATTAAATCTAAAAAAGAAATTGATGATATATTTCAGGTAAGAATTGAATTAGAAGGATTAGCAGCATATTTAGCAGCAAAAAATATTACTGAGGAGCAGTTAGAAAAGTTAAATGATTACTCAGACCAAATAAAATCCTGTATTGCAGATAATAACTTAAAAAGATGTATTAAAATAGATATAGCCTTTCATAAAATTATTATGGAAGCTTCAAATAACAAATGGTTGCAAAAGTTTCTGGATAGTCTCTTTGAACAGGCCACCAGGTTTCGCACAAAAAGCCTGTCCCAGGAGAATCGTATGGAAACTGCTTTAAATGATCATAAAAGACTCTGTCAGGCTATTTCAGATGGTGATTCCAAATTAGCAAGTAAACTTGCTAAAGAACATATACACGGAGCCTGGGAGAG
This sequence comes from Halothermotrichaceae bacterium, assembly GCA_048623215.1. Lineage (GTDB taxonomy): Bacteria > Bacillota > Halanaerobiia > Halanaerobiales > DTU029 > JBMCBT01. The sequence goes on along the minus strand of JBMCBT010000030.1, from coordinate 1,296 downwards.
TATAGGTTCTGTTTTTGAGGAAGAACATGTTGAGAAAAAGGATTAAATAATGGTTTTTAGTTTTTGTTTTGCCAGATAAGAGCTGATTTCCTGAGTTTTATTCAAAATAAGCGGTAATAATTCTTTTTCTATATAGTTTAGATGTAAACGGCTGCGGGGTCCTGAAATGCCAATAGACCCCAGCAGCTTTTTTCTTTTAGCAAATACAGGAGCTGCAACTCCCTGAATTTCTTTTCCATTTTCTTCAAGTTTTACTGCATAACCCTGCTTTTTTATTGTTTCTAATTCCTTTTTGAGAATAGCTGGATCTATTATTGTATTTTCAGAAAATTCCAAGAAATTTGTTGTAGAAAAATATCTATCTAATTCTTTTTTATTATTCATAAATGCCAGAAGAATTTTTCCTGAACTGGTACAGTAAGCATGAGTTCTATTGCTAGTAATCGTTCGCAAAGTATGTGATGATTCTACCTGGTCAAGATATGTAACGAAGCCATTATTATAAACAGCCAGACTACAGGTCTCATTACAAATACTAACAATGTCCTGTAAATAAGGATGGACAATTTTTTTTAGATCAAATTTATGATAAACAATATCAGCCATCTGATAGGAATTAATGCCAAGACAGTAAAGATTAGCATCATTTTGTTTTACATAACCAATCTTTACCATAGTATTTAGTAATCTATGAACAGTACTTATATTTATATTTACTATATTACTAATAGAACTAAAGGACATTGGTGAATCATTTTGAACTAATAGATCAAGAATACGAAAAGTTTTTATTACTGATTTTACAGTTTTTTTTCGAGCCATTTAAATCCACTCCATCCGTATTATTGATTATTATAAATATTTTGTTTTTATCTAACTTTATGATAATATAAAAGTTTATTATAAGTAAATAGTAATGGATAAAAATATCCCGGTATACATGGATTAATAAATATTTTTCAGTTTGTTTTATTAAATACTTTACAAAGATAAACTATGATGATATGATAACATTAAAATAAAATATAACTGACGAGGAGGGGTGAAATTCCCTACCGGTGGTTAGAGTCCACAAGCCCTTTTATAGGGTTGATCTGGTGAAACTCCAGAACCGACAGTATAGTCTGGAAGGGAGTTGGTTGCTGGTAATATAATTAGTATACTTATAAAATAATAAGTATATGTTATTATTTTTGGGATAAGAAAACCCCCTTTCAGTTTCTGAAAGGGGGTTTAATATTTTTAGCTAGATATGTTAATAAAATATGATTAATATAATTTAATGAAAGATGAATT
>JBMCBT010000029.1:0-24019 GCA_048623215.1 Halothermotrichaceae bacterium | reverse complement strand
TGCTTTTCCAAAAATGAAATGTAATCTTTATGATACTGGAATTGGTATTTCTTTAATTATTAAATACCCAGGTAATAAGAAAGTAGGCGAGGCGGTCGATAGCCTTGTATCCCATGTTGATCTTTACCCAACTATCTGTGATCTACTTAATCTAGAAAAACCTGACTGGCTGCAGGGGACTACAATGCTTCCAATTTTAGAGGGAAAGTCAGAAAAAATAAGAGATGAAATCTTTTCTGAAGTTACTTATCATGCTGCTTATGAACCTATGAGGTGTATTAGAACTGAGAGATATAAGTTAATAAGATTTTATGATTATCATAATAAGGTAGTAATGGCTAATATAGATGATGGTCCCAGCAAGAGATTTTTGATGGAATATGGACTAGAAAACCAGTGTAGAGAAAGAGAGATGTTTTTTGACTTATATCATGATCCAGTCGAAAGGGTAAATCTGACAAAGGATAGTGGATATTGTAAAATTAAGCAGCAACTTACTAAGAGATTGAATATATGGATGGAAGAGACAGATGACCCTCTTTTTAATTCTGGAAGGGTAGAAAAGCCAGAAGGTGCCATAGTAGATAAGTTGGAGAATATACAATTAGGTGAGGGGAATTTTGAGTGAAATTAGGTAGGCTTATACTAAGTAATGAATTATATTTATTCTTAATTCAGATGCTTATTTAGGATTAGACTATTTAAAAAAGCTGTTAATTGGAAACGATGGGTGCGCGCTGTTTTCTTTTGTAAAATGCAAATAATCAAAAAAAGCATAATATCAGGACTAAATAGTTAAATTCAGGAATATAGTATTTAATTTTAGAAATCGGTCTTTATAATTAGGAGTTTACATTTTTACTGTTTAAATGTTATTCTATATAATATAGAGAGTTAAAAAGGGAGATTAATATAGTAATAAAAAAATAAGTGGGTGGAAAACATGCTTAACAAAAATATCTTTAAAAGAACTTACTTTCGCCTTTTTTTAATATTAACAATTATTATGGTCGTAGTTTTATTATGCTTTTCTTATTTGTTATCATTTATATTTTCCGAATATGCTTATTCACAAATTAATGAATCTAATGAAAATAATCTTGAGCAAATTGAGGACAATCTTGATTTTATACTAACAAAATTAAAAAGTTATAGTCTTAAATTTTATCATGATCCAGATATTCAGGAGTGGTTTTATCCCGAACATGCAAATAGTTGGATATATTTTTTGCAAGCTAAAAATACAGTAAAAAATTACATGCTTATGGAAGAATATATATATAATGTATATTTAATAAACTTAAACAGTAGACAGGTATTGGAACGAAAAACAGAAATCGGTTTATATAACTTTGATAATTTTTATGATCAGGAAGTTTTAGAAAAGATACTAAATAATCCTCCATCAAACTTAAATTATATTGCATATAAATCGGGAGATAAAAAACATTTGGCTTTAGTTTTGCCTGCAACTCCTTCTCGAACAAATAATTATGGTTATATGGTGGTATTACTGGATAATGAACTTCTTAATGATTATATACTGGGAAATAAAAGTAGTAGTGATATAAAAGTTAATATAACTGATAATGAAGAGCAGTTAATATTAGGGGGTAGTGATAATTTACTATCCACTAATAATTTCTCAGATAATAATATAATAAATTTAGATAATAAAAAGTGGCATATTAGTAAATCTTATATGGAAACTTACGGATGGCATATATATTATATGGCTCATTTAGAAAATCTTGAAAAAAATATTTATACTTTCAGAAGGAATATTATAATTTATACCATAATAATAGTAATAATTCTTTGTTTGGCTATTTATTTAAATTCTAAAAGAGCCTATAAACCAATTGCTACCCTGGCCAGTCAGATAAAAAAGCGTTATCAAAATGAGTTAAAACAAGATCAATTAAATTATACTGAAGAGTATAATTTAATTAAAAATACATTTGATTTATTATCAGAGAAGATAAATCAAATGGATAGTGAAATAAGGGATAATAGGAGGTTAGTTAATGAATATTATCTTAAACAGTGGTTACAACAGGGACAACTTACAAAGTCTATTCGCGAAAAGCTAATTGAACAAACAACTATATTGTCCTTCGACTATCTCAGGATAGCTGTAATTAGGATTGAGGCATATGCAGAGTTTATAGAAGAAAATGATTTTTCCTCTAGACGATTATGGAAATATGCTATGGAAAACATTAGCAAAGATCTGCTTAATACTGCAGAAAGAGAAATAAGGGGAATAGATTTTGGAAGTGATCATTTAGCCCTGCTAATTGCCTGTAATCAGGATGATGAAATGGATTTAATTGATAAATTAAATCAGGTTATAGATAATATAGAAAGAATTATTGGCATAAAAGTTACGGTAGCTATTAGTAACTTGAAAGAACAAAACAATAATGTTAAACATATCTATAAACAAGTTTATGAAATAAGTCTATTGAAATTTATCAGTGGGGAAGATAAAATATATAAAGAAAAAGATTTTAAAGAATACCACAAATTGCTTAAACCACTTCCTGATGATTCTCTGGTAAACGAGTTAATAGTTGCAGTCAGGCTTTGTGAGGAAAAAGAGGTTGATACAATATTAGAACAATTTATGGAACACTTCCAAGAGTTGTCACATGACCAATGCCATTTTCATTTGACTTATTTATTATATAATATTTTTAAAAGTTTTAGTAAACTATCTTCTGTGGGTGATTATGAGGCTATCGAAACACAGTTAGGTAAATTTAAAACATTAAAAGAAGTTAAAGAGTGGCTAAGAGGAGAGTTACTTGAAATAATTGATAAATTAAATCAGAAGGAAAATTCCAGCAGAAAGGAAAAAGTTTCACTGGAGATTATTGAGTATATTAGACATAATCTAACAGATCCAATGCTTAGTATTGATGACATAGCAGATCATGTTTCCTTATCTTCAAATTATGTACGGCAGATATTTAAAGATGTATTAAATTCTTCAATATCTGCTTATATACTCCATGAACGGGTGGAAAAAGTTAAAGAATTACTGCTAAATACTGATATGAACGTAACAGATATTGGAGAGAATGCTGGTTTTCAGTCTAAAAGTCATTATTATGCTACTTTTAAAAAAGAAGTGGGGATAACACCGGGCCAATACAGAGATAAGATTAAGATTAGATAATTTATTCTGGGTAGTCATAAAAGCAAACAGTTCGTACACAGTCTTCGTAATATGAGGACTGTGTTTTTTGTTTTAGCTATACAAGATATATTCATTAGAACAGGAAATACTATATATTTAAAATGGATACTCGATACTGTATTTATATGTACCGATTCTTGAATTTAAGGACTGTACTTTAGATTTGTATATGTTATATTTTAAATAGGATTTATTTATAATATGTAAGAGATAAGTTTAATGTTAAATATTAACTCTGACAAAGATTCAATTTTTATTGTTAAATAATTTCTATCTATAGCTCTTATTCAAGCAAATTTGATTTCCTTCTTAAATTGGTATTTTTATAAATTCAAACAATATTTTTTTTGAGGAAGTCAGCTTAAGTATTTTATATGAATCCAATAATGACAGAGGTTTATACATTTTACAAATAACTAGAATTGTATACTATGGAGGAGATTTTAATGAATTTTTCTAAAATAAGCATTCAGGAACGTTTTAAAAAACTTAAACATCCAGGAAAAAAAGTCCGGATGGTGCTAGATACCGACACTTATAATGAGGTTGATGATCAATTTGCCCTCGCTTATGCTCTTAAATCACCAGAAGCGATGCAGGTTGAAGCAATTTATGCTGCTCCGTTTCACAATAATCGTTCCAGTGGGCCGGAAGATGGTATGGAAAAGAGTTACCAAGAAATAATTAATATTTTAAATATGATCGATGTTTCGACTGAAGGTTTTGTTTATAAAGGCTCAAGGGGGTATCTTGAAGATGGGAAGACACCTCAGGAAAGTAAAGCGGCCAGGAATCTGATTAAAAAAGCAAAGACAGCAACTGAAGATGAGCCTCTGTATGTAGTGTCCATCGGAGCAATTACCAATGTAGCTTCGGCTATATTGATGGAACCAGATATAATAAGTAAGATTGTGGTTGTCTGGTTAGGAGGGCATGCTCATTATTGGGCAGATAATAATGCTTTTAATCTTTTTCAGGATATTTATGCATCTAGGTTAATATTTGATTGTGGGGTGCCTCTGGTTCATATTCCTTGTAAGGGGGTAAGCTCTCATCTTATTACAACTGCTCCTGAACTAGAGTATTATCTAAAAGGAAAGAGTAAAATTGGTACATATCTTACGGATATGGTAAGTAATGAAACTAAAAATTTTTACGCTGGTTCCAGGATTATTTGGGATATTAGCACCATTGCCTGGTTAATCAACCCGGATTGGATACCTAGCAATATTGTCCTCAGCCCGATAATAAATGATGATTATACCTGGAGTTATGATGATTCTCGTCATTTTATTCGATGTGCGACTTATGCCAATCGTGATAAAATATTTGCTGATTTATTTAACAAACTTACCTGATGAATAAATACTACAATTAAATGAATTGTAAAGATAAATATTCGTTTAAAAAAGGAGATTGTAGTGAAAGTTGCTACAGAAACATAATTAGCTTACACTGAGTAAATAAGTTCTGGAACATAGTGGAGGATTAATTAAAGCCCTAGAGTTTGTTGAGGATATGTTTCTATTTGTCACAAAGAAATAATTTAATTAATTAACACATATATGTTTACACAAATTGAGGGGAGTCATATAAAATGGAGAATTACTCAAAAATAAGTGAACTAGATTTATCAGCTATAAAGCCACTTGGATGGCTAAAACATTATCTTAAAAAACAAAGGAAAGGTCTTACAGGACATTTAGAAGCTGCAGGGTCACCTTTTGACCGAGTAGGTTGGGGGAATCCAGGAATAGAAATTGATTATGAAGCTCCACAAACAGATGAATGGTGGCCATATGAACAAACAGGCTACTGGATAGATGGTATGGTACGCTGTGGATATTTACTAAATGATGATTTTTTAATTGAAAAGGCAATGGAAGATATCAATTATGTACTGGATAATCCTGATTCAGATGGTTATCTGGGACCAGGCTTTTTAAAGAAAGCTGTAAATTGGAATCGCTGGGTGCATGCTGTTTTCTTCAGAGCAGTAATGGCTCATTATTCAGCTACAGGAGATGAAAGGGTTTTACCTTCCTTAAAAGATCATTATCTTTCCGGGACTTCACCTCACAGGGAAATGAGAGAGGTTTGTAATGTGGAAGTGATTTTATGGCTATATGAACGAACAAGTGATGAGAGGCTTTTGAAGCATGCTATAGAGGCATATGAGGGTTTTAACCATCAATATAGCGATAATGATACTTCTATAAAAAGTATGTTATCAGATGAAAGAAGTACAGAACATGGGGTAACCTTTAATGAAATAGCAAAATTAGGCGCAATTATATATATTTATACTGGAAATGAACGATATTTACAGGCAACTATTAATGCCTATAAAAAGCTAGACAGGGATCAAATGCTGATAGATGGTGTTTGTAGCTCCAGTGAACATTTGAGAGGGAAGGATCCCCTTGATAGCCATGAAACATGTGACATTGCTGATTATACCTGGAGTCTTGGTTATCTTCTGATGGCTACAGGTGAAAGTGAATATGCTGATAAGATTGAACGAGCATGCTTTAATGCGGCTCCAGGTGCAGTGACAGCTGATTTTAAAGCTTTACAATACTTTTCATGTCCCAACCAAGTTGTGGCAGACAAAAGTTCTAATCATAATAAATTTTACCGGGGAAGCAAATGGATGTCATACCGCCCCAATCCAGGCACAGAATGCTGCCCGGGTGAAGTTAACAGAATAATGCCCAATTATGTGTCAAGAATGTGGATGAAAGATAAGAATGGCGGCTTAACAGCATGTCTTTATGGTCCTTCTAAAGTAAGCGCAGCTGTGGGTAATGGAAATCAAGAAGTAACTATTGTTCAGGAGACCAATTATCCATTTTCTAATCAAATAGATTTTAAAATAGAAACAGATCAAGAAGTAAGATTTCCTCTATTCCTGAGGATACCAGCTTGGTGTAATAAGTGGAAAATTATTATTAATGGAAAAGAGGAGGAAGCCCTAATAAATAATCGCGGTTTTATCTGTATTGAAAAATTATTTAAAGATGGGGATTGTATTACTCTTGTTTTTTCTATGGAGATAAAATTAAGTAATTGGCCGAAAAATGGAATAGGGATAGAAAGAGGTCCGCTGGTATATTCTTTAAAGATTGATGAGGACTGGCAGATTGATAGAGAAGAAGAACGCTGTACTGAGGATTTTCCAGCCTGGAATTTATACCCTCTTAGTGACTGGAATTATGCCTTGTGTCTTGAAGAGGGCGATTTACAGGACGTGGAGATTGTGGAATTTGAAGAAAAGCTTGATCCCTGGACTATAGAGACAGCGCCTATTATGCTAAAGGTTTCAGCCAGGAAAATCAAGGGCTGGAATATAGAGACAAAAAGCTTGATAAAGTCCAATAGAAATGATAAAACTGGGTTGAAGACTTTTGATATAGAAGGTAATTTTCTTTTGACTCCTCAACTTCCAGATAATGGGGTGTTAGATTCAGTTAAAGGTTCTAAAGAAACTATAACTCTTGTTCCTTATGGTTGTACTAAACTTAGAATTACTATATTTCCTTATATAGATGAAAAATGAAAAAATAAATTTTCTAATTTCTTTAACAGGCAATTGGACTATACTCTATATTTATATATGTTATATTTTAATTAGGAATTATTTTTAATATGTAAGAGAAAAGCTTAATGTTAATTAAAATCTTTGACAAAGATTCAGTTTTTTATTATTAAATAATTTCCAGTTAGAGGAATTATAAGAGGGAGGGGATAAAAGCATTAAAAAGAAATACTAGCCGCTTATCAGTAGCTTCTTGGTATCACTGTATAGATAAGAAGGGATAAGCTGGTCAGAATACTATATTATTAAAATCAGTACTATCTGTTAAACTTATAGTGGACATGATTTATAAAATGAGGACTTTACTCTTGCTTTATGTTATTTATATAATTATGTTAGCCTGATATTTGCTTAAGGGAAAGGCTGATATTCAAGATGCAAGTTTTTGATTTATTTCATTTAATAAGAAAAAAATTATTTATATGAATTAAGGGGGATACTTATGAAAAAAATAATCAAGGAATTATGGGATAAAAGAGAATTATATATGTTAGCTATTCCAGGATTTCTATTTTTAATTGTTTTTAGATATATACCCTTACAGGGTCATATATTAGCATTTAAAAATTATAGACTTAGAGATGGAATATGGGGTAGCAGATGGGTAGGCTTTGAAAACTTTGAATTCTTTTTTACAAGTAGGGATTTTTTAATAGTTACAAGAAACACAATTTTTTTAAATATATTATTTATTTTTGGAAGCCTTTTGATGGGTCTTGTGTTGGCAATATTTTTAAATGAAATTAGAAATTACTTTTATAAAAGATTTAGTCAATCAGTGATTTTTTTACCACATTTTATTTCCTGGATGGTTGTAAGTATTATGGTATATGGTTTTTTTTCAACTTCGGGTTTAATTAATAATTTTATAACAAGTATTGGGCTGGAGAAAGTAAAGTGGTATATGAATCCAGAACCATGGCCTATTATATTGATGTTTATTCGAATTTGGAAAGCTGCTGGTTACAATTCTATTATATTTCTAGCTGCAATAACTGGTCTTCCATCATCTATTTATGAAAGTGCTATGATCGATGGAGCAAATCGTTTTCAACAAATATTATATATTACTATACCTCTTGTTAGATCAACAGCTATAATATTAGCATTGTTAGCGATTGGACGTATTTTTAGTGGAGATTTTGGAATGATCTATGCAATAATTGGTGATAATGGTATTTTGTACGAATATACAGATATAATCGACACATATGCCTATCGTGCTCTAAGGCAAATGGGTGATTTTAGTATGAGTTCAGTTATTGTGCTTTATCAATCAACTATGGGTGTTATTACAATTATGCTATTTAATTGGGTTGTAAAAAAAGTCGATAAAGAATCCAGTTTATTCTAGAAGGGGAGTGATACTTATGTTTTTAAGATTAAAAAATAAAATGAAGCCTATTGGAATTCTTAAAAAAAATGAAGATAGAATAAGTAATGATAGTACTATTAGGGAGAAAGCATTTTATATATTTATTAATATATTTGTAGCATTATTTACAATTGCTTGTTTTATCCCTTTCTGGGTTACAGTTTTAGCTTCTTTTACTCCAGAGATGACACTTGCAAGAGAAGGTCTAGGAATTATACCTAGAGGTTTCAGTCTGGAGGCATATAAATTTATATTGCAGGGTAATCAAATTTACTATAGTTATGGTGTAACTATAATTGTTACAGTTATAGGTACATTATTGGGTGTCTTGGTAAATGCTCCTTTTGCTTATGTGTTATATCATCCTCGGGTTAAGTATAGATATGTTATTTCTTTTATCACTTATTTTACAATGGTATTTGGAGCAGGTATAGTAGGATTTTATATATTAGTAGCACAGTGGTTAGGTTTAAGAAATAATATACTAGCTATGATATTGCCAGATATATTTAATCCATTCATGTGTTTTTTATTGGTAGCTTTTTACAGAGGTTTGCCTTTTGAATTAAATGAATCAGCACGATTAGAGGGTGCCAGTGAATTACAAGTATTTCGCTTTATAATTTTACCAATTTCTAAACCTATTATTGCAACGATATCATTGTTTATTGGACTTGGTTATTGGAATTCATGGTTTGAGGCACTTTTATTCATTGATAACAGCAAGTTGCTACCATTGCAATTATTACTAAGACAGATGATATCAAATATTAATGTTTCAAATTTTATGGCGTCCGAATATGCAGCCCAATTAGAACAGGTTTTACCAAGTACTACTGTCCGGTTTGCTACTGTTTGTTTAACGATAGGCCCTATATTTTTAGCTTATCCTTTTATACAAAAATATTTTGTAAAGGGAATTACTATTGGTGCTATTAAGGGTTAGTTTAGGCTTATACTGGCAATGTTTATAGGTTAAAGTGAAGTAAAAGAAAACTTGTCAGTGAGCATATAAAATACAAGGAGGAAAACTTATGAAAAGAAAAACTTTAATGATGTTGGTTGTTTCAATGATTTTAGTATTAATGATGGGAACTGTTGTTCAGGCTAAAACTGTAAGGATTGTTTTACCTGGGCCATATCCGGCTGACGATTGGGATGAAGTTCAGGATATTGCCAATGAAAGATTGGAAAATGATGGTTATGATTTTAAGATTGATGTTAAATTTATACCCTATTCAGATTACAAGGATCAGACATTGGTACAACTGGCCACTGGTGAGCCTATTGATTTAATTCATGATGCACCTTGGCATGGTAGAGATCAAAAAATAAATGCAGGGTATTACTACCCTCTAGATGATTTACTAGAAGAACATGGACAAAGAGTTTATGATTATAGAGAGCCAGAGGATTTTGAATCTGGTAAGTTTAAAGTTGATGGTGAGAGAGAGTTAATTGGAATTCCTAATAAAAAGAGTTATGGTACTGTAACTAATACATTGGTTAGAAAAGATATAAGAGAGGAATTGGGATTTGAACCAATTACAACGCTTGAAGAACTTGAGGCCTTTGCTTATGCAGTCCGTGACGAAAAACCAGAGCTAGTACCTATGATAGTTCCAAATGTAGATAGGTTTGGATTGCATGTAGATGAAATGAGGCTGACAGAAGATGAACTTACGCCTAAATTCATTTTTGACCATTCTTCTGGTTTATATTGGATTGCAGGAGATCCTAATGATCCAGTAGAGGCTCTTGAAGAAAGGGGTATTGCTACAGAACCTGGCGAACCACTGATGTCCTGGTTGAAAAGAATAAGAAGATGGTATCAAGATGGTTTAATCCATCCTGATATTCTAGCTATTGATGATCTTAATTCTTATCAAAATTCAGGTAATGTTGCGATAAGCTTTCAGTCAAAGAGTACTTTATCCCCGAGTTATCAGGAAGCTCTAAAAAGTGCTGATCCTAATGCTGAATGGGAATTAGCTACATTACATTCCTATTTAAGAGGTCAGTATGGTACTGATAATCAAATCTATATGCCTATATCGGGAGAGAATAAGGTTGAGGCAATGCAGTTTTTAAACTGGGCAAATAAGCAGGAGAATTATGATCTTCTTGTTTACGGTATTGAAGGAGAACACTGGGAAGATGCTGGTCCGGGATATTACAAGCCACTTAAAAAATTTGACTATCGTGCCTGGGCATGGTTGGAAAATTATAAAACTGCTAGAATAGATACTACTCTTCCTGAGTCTCAACAGGAGTATTTATTATCAACTCAAGAAAAGGAAAATGTTAAAATGAATCCATATCATGGCTCATTTAATATGGATAAAGAGCCGATTAAAAATGAGGAAACTCGTTATGCAGCCCTTAGTGATAAATACTGGCCAGCTATAATTACTGGTGTACTGGATCCTGAAGAAACTCTAGAAAAGTTTGCGAAAGAAGCTGGAGATATAATAGATACTATAGTTAAAGAACGAAGAAGACAAAAAGCTGAATTTGCTATAGAACAGGGATATATTGATAGAGATTATGCTATTGAAAAGGGATATATTGAAGAATAGCATTATCTATAAAATAAAAATATAAGCATATAGGTATATACGATGGAAGTATATAAAGCTGTAGTAGATTATATCTATTGCAGCTTTTTCTAAAATATGTAAGATTATATTATAATTGATCAATGTATTTTCTATTTAAAACTATGAGTTTTTATGCTTCTATGTTGGGAAAATTATTAATTTAAGGGTGATAAATATAATGAATATTGAAGAGGAATTAGCTATATATCCTGAAAACAAATTATCAATAAGAAGTCATTATTATAACGTATCTGTAAACAAACAGGAAATTTTTGTTGAAGAGATGGCAAAATATGACGTCCCTGTCCATTATGTTCGTTTCGCTTTTACAGGAACTGCACAACTTGAAGTTTCAGCTGATAGAGAAATAAAGTCATATATACTAAGCCCTAAGAGTAAAGAAATAAAATTAGAATGCGATGGGGAGAATATTAAATTTAAATTAACTGAACCAGGTAGTTATGTTTTAAAGATAAATACAATGGAATATCTATTCATCTTTGCTGATCCTATTAGGATGAATGAAATAAAAGAGGAAACTGCTAATGTTAAAAATATTAGGGATTATGGGATTGATAATACTGGTGAAAAAGTTCAGACTAGGAATATTCAACGGGCTATTAATCAGATATCTTCAAGTAACAAATATGATACATTATATTTCCCCAGCGGGATTTATTGTACAGGGACAATAGAACTAAAAAGTAATATAACTCTCTATCTGACTGAAGATGCTATTATATGCGGCTCTGATTATCCTAACGATTATCCTGATTTATTTGAATTAACAGGTGATAATAGCCTACAGAATAAAAATTCACTACTTTATTCCTATAATGCAAAAAATGTTTCTATAAAAGGTCGAGGCACTATTGATGGGAACGGAAAATCAATAAAATACCAGGGTATATCTGCTAATTTATTAAAAATAATTGGTTCCAAAGAAATAAGTATAGAGGGGATTTTTCTAAGAGATCCTGCAAATTGGAATACTCATATATTTAAGTCAGAAAATGTATCAGTGAAAAATGTAAAAGTAATTAACAATATTCCTTTTGTAAATTGGAGTAATACAGATGGTATTGATTGTGATTGTTCAAGAAATATAGTGATAGAAGATTCATTTCTTTACTGTGGTGATGATTGTTTTGTAATTAAGGGGACAGAGCAGGAAAATGGACAGAATGTGGAGGATATAGTGATAAATAATAATGTATGTATTTCAAGCTGTGCAGCGTTGAAAATAGGTACAGAGACAGTTGCCCGGGAAATTAAAGGTATCGAGTTTTCAGATATCAATATTGTTTTTGCTAGAAGAGGGATGGTGATAGACGGGTTTGATTATGCAGAGATAGATAATGTTGCTTTTAAAAATATTAGAATTGAGCAACTTAATGATGGACCTGGTATAGAAAAAACATTAATTATTGAAATCAATATACCAGAAAAAACCTGGCGTCCCTGTCCCGGTGAATGTAAAATTAATAATCTTTATTTTAAGGATATTGTAGTTGATGTGACGCATCCTTCCAGTATTACTGGACGTAATGATAAATATAAAGTTAAAGATCTTCTTATAAAAAATTTCTATATTGATGGTAAAAAAATCACGAATGGAGAAGATGGGAATATAAAGTTTAATGAATATGTTGAGGGAGTTAAATTTGAGTAAGTCATTATTACAATAGCAATATTGACCTGAGCTTGTTAAATCAATAAAAGAAGGACAAAAACATCAGGTAAAGGTTTTTGCAAATTAAATATCGGTATAGCAAATAAGGTAATAAGTATAGAAAAGTAAAATATAAAGTGAGTTCTTAGTTGCAGAGGGAGTTTTTTTGCACCACGGGCACTACGTATTTAAATAGATCATACAAGAACGGTTTAAGGTTGTCTCCTACTGAAACTTAGTAAAACGAATCCAGGAGGTTAGTGCCACTTATCTCTCGGATAAATATAAGAACTTGGATATTTGTATAAACAGAGAAGGAAGTGTATAAATAATGAAACTGCCATATAAATTTAATGATGAAAAAAGAAAAATAGTGTTTAATAAACACAATATGCCCAGGCCCTGGATAAATTATTTATCTAATGGGTCTCTACATGCATTTGTGTCCCAGGCTGGAGGGGGTCTTATGTGGTGGCGTACGCCTATGATATTTAGGATAACGCGTTATAGAATGTACAATCTTCCTGTGGATTCACCCGGGTTTTATCTTTATATAAAAAATAGTGTTGGTATCACCTGGAGTCCTAGTTTTAAACCATGTGAAACTCCACTGGACTCCTGGCAGTCAGAACATACTCCTGGTTTTACCACTTTTAAGGCTGAAAAGGATAATATTAGAGCAGATTTGACTTTTTTTATAGCACCTGATCATGATGTGCTTATCTGGGATTTAGATCTTGAGAATAAAGGTGAAGAAAGGCAGGAACTTGATCTTTTTTCTTATGTGGAACTTTCACAGCATATGTTTATGAAGGAAGTTAGTTCAGGATATTATAATAAATGGATGGTAAGAGTAGAATATAATGAAAAATTGGATGCGTTGACTTATTTAAATCATTATGAGTTTCAACCCAGGAAAGAAGACTCTCCTCTTACCTTCATGGCAACAAACCAGGAGTTGAAGAGTTACTCATGCAGTAGAGATGAATTTTGTGGTTTTTATCGTGATGAAAGAGATCCAGCGGTAGTAGAAGAAGGTATTTGTGATAATAGCTCATTACGAGGCGGCGAAGGATGCTCTGCTCTTCATGCAAAGATTACTTTAGAACCTGGCGAAACAAAAAAGGTTTATTATTACCTGGGAGTGGTCCCGGGAGCAATGAAAAACCTTCAGAAGGTTATAGGTCAAACTGATAATATACTAACAAAATTAAGAACACCGAGTTATATAGAAGAACAGAAGCAGAAAAATAAAGCATGGTGGGATGAGCACCTTTCAGTTCTTCAATGCAATGTTCCAGATAATGACGTTCAGAGGCAAATAAATACCTGGAACCCTATGCAATCTGTCCATACGGGGAGATATTCCAGATCTATTAGTTCAAGTGCGTCAGGAGAAAGAGGGATTGGCTTCAGGGATACCTGTCAGGATATGCTTGCACAGGCATATAGAAAACCTGATTGGGCCAAAAAAATGTTGTTTTATCAAGCCTCTATGCAGTTTGAAGAGGGTCATACAGTTCATCAGTCATGGCCGGAAGAAAAGAAGCTCCCACAGATATCAACCAGATCTGATAATCATTTATGGATGGTTATGCTTGCTTATGCTATTATCAGTGAAACAGGAGACTTTAGTATTCTGGATAAAAAGGTGCCGTTTTTATCCAGAGATTTGAAAACTACTTCAAATAAAGTTAGTATATGGGAACACTTATTACGAGGTGTTGAATTTACTGAAAATCATAAGGGACGACACAGTCTACCATTAATACTTGTTAGTGACTGGAATGATCATTTTGGTAGTTACGGCAGAGAAGGCCGTGGTGAGACACTATTTGTCGCCGAACAGTATGTTTATATATTGAAGATATTAAAAAAATTAGCTTTGCTGAGAAATAATAATCTAGCGGTAAAAAATATACAATTACTTATTGATAAACAGACTAAAGCAATATGCAAATACGGATGGGATGGTAAATGGTGGCTGAGAGGTTATGATGATGAGGGTGAATCTGTTGGTACGCATAATGACAGCAATGGGATGATTTGGTTAAATACACAAAGTTGGGCAGTTATCGGAGATGTTGCCTCTAAATCCCGATTAATCCAGGGAATGGATTCGGTAAAAAAACATTTGGATTCCCCGATAGGTATTCGTATTAATACACCTGGATTTCCTACCTGGCCAGAAACAGATAATCCTGCTGTTAAGGGTTTACCACCGGGGTGTGCAGAAAATGCTGGTATATTTTGTCATGCGAATAGTTGGGCAATTATTGCCGAAGCGATACTGGGAAGGGCTGAAAATGCCTGGAAGTATTATCGTCAGCTTATACCTCATGTAGCACTTCAAAATATAGGGTTAAAACGTTATACTGCTGAACCATATGCTTATGTAAGTACTATTTTTGGACCGGAAAATGTCAGACACGGCTGGGCTAATGTGACTCAGGTAACAGGCACGGCAGCATGGATGGATATTGCATCCACTCAGTATTTACTGGGTATAAGACCTGAGCCAGAAGGACTTGTAATAGACCCCTGTTTACCATCAGACTGGAATGGCTATGAAGCTGTAAGAAAGTTCCGTGGTTGTAAATTGATCATTAAGGTAATTAAACCACAGGGAATAAGCAAAGGTGTAAAGTCCATAACTATTGATGATCAAGCTATAGATATTGTTAATAATCCTTTGATATCTTCATCTATATTAGAAGGTAAAAAGAGGATCAATGTAACTGTAAACATGGGTGTTTAAAAAAAAAATAAAAATTTCGCAGTTAATTTGACTTATAAATGGAGGTTATAAATATGTATACTAGAATACTTGAAAACCATTCTTATCATCATAATGGAGTAGAAAAGATAAGCCTGAAAGGGAAAAATAAAAAATCAGTAATTTTTAATGCTGATTGTGTTTATAGGCATAAAGGTGGGCAAACTTCAGGTCCTGACATGTTTGCTGAAGAAGACAGAAAAAAAATAGTAGGAGAGAAAACTTTACGGATTGATATCGAGCGAAAAGATATGTTTCGTATACGTTTTGCTGAAAGCAGCGAAGTTCCTGAGAACGATACACCGATGGTAGTGGGGAAATTTAGTGGAGCAAGCTATGACTTTATAGAAAATGAAAATGAATTTGTGATTGATACAGGTATCTACAAACTACTTATAACAAAAGAACCTTATCGACTGGAGATATTTGATAGAAATGGAATTAAAAAATTTCGTTCATCGGGTGGTGATGATAATCATTTCAAACCTCTTGATGCACCTAATTTGGGTATTGTCAGGGGAGGGGATAAACCACTTGATATAACCTTTCCACACGGTACCAAGCATGAATATCTACCTGAAGATGTAGATGCAACAATTGCAGTAGATTCTTTCAAGTTAGATCACAATGAACATATTTATGGTTTTGGTGAAAATTTTATTGGACTTGATAAAAGATATCAGACTATTGATTTATGGACACAGGATGCTCTGGGTAGTATGTCAAGAAGAACTTATAAACCAATACCTTTTTATCTTAGTTCTAAGGGTTATGGGATATATGTAAATAGTCATGCACCTATGACTTTCTGGCTAGGAACAATATCTAATGTAAGAAATATACTGGCAGTAGAAGAAGAATTTATGGATTATTATATAATATTAGGCGAAAATATGAAACAGGTAATAGCAGGTTATAATGATCTGACTGGAAATGTACCCCTACCTCCTAAATGGTCTTTTGGGTTCTGGCTAAGTAAATATACATACCACTCTGATGCTGAAGCCAGTGAGGTTGTTGAAAAAATGCGGAACAATAAACTACCATTTGATGTTCTACATCTGGATGTTGGATGGTTTGACAGGGAATGGGTATGTGACCTTGAATTTGGAAAAGAAAGCTTCCCTGATCCGGTAGAATTTGCAGAACGAATGAATGATAAAGGAGTTCATTTGTCTCTCTGGCTGATGCCTTATATAGATGAACGCAATAAGTTGTTCAAAGAGGCCAGAGATAAAGGATATTTTCTTGAGGACAGGGAATATTTATCTAAGTTAAAGTCAGAAGAAAAACCCAGTCTTCAGGAAGAAGGTTTTGACAATTTTCAGGTACTTAAATGGGGAACATTTGATGTATCAAACCCTGAGTTTGTAGAGTGGTTCAAGGAAAAATTAAGGCATTTGTTCAGGATGGGGTATGATGTAATTAAAACTGATTTTGGTGAGGGAGCACCTACTATAGATGCTGAGTATTATAATGGTATACCTGCTCGTAAGATGCACAATGCTTATCCGCTTTTGTATAATACTATAGTCTTTGATGTTGCTAAAGAATTTTATGATAGACCAATTATATGGAGCCGTTCAACCTGGGCTGGATGTCAGCGTTATCCTGTTCACTGGGGGGGAGACCCGACCGCTATTTATGATAATCTGATTCCTCAGCTTACAGGTGGTCTGTCACTTATGTTAAGTGGTTTTTATTTCTGGAGCCATGATATGGGGAGCCTTTCAGGAAAAGAAGATGACAAAGAATTATATCTGCGTTGGTTACAGCAGGGTCTTTTTACATCACATCCCAGAAATCACGGTGGCGGTAAATGTGAGCCTTTTAATCTTGGACCTGTAGATATGGATATGGCGCGGAAAATGCTCAATCTAAGATATAGACTTATTCCATATATATATTCCAGCGCTTATCAAAGTGTAGAAAATAAAGTTCCATTTATGAGACCGATGCCTCTTGAATTTGAAGAAGATCATAATGTACACACTATGGATGACCAATTTATGTTTGGGCCATACATTATGGTTGCACCGATATATAAAAAAGGAGGAGAAAGAGAGGTTTATTTTCCTAAGGGAAGATGGTATGATTTCTGGACAAGGGAAAGGATTGAAGGTGGGAAATGGATTAAGATTAATATGGATGTTGATAAAATACCTTTATATCTTCGGAGTGGTGCCATTATACCTATGGGCCCTCTAATGCAGCATGTGGATGAAAAAGCCTATGATCCAATAAGTCTCTTACTGGTGCCCGGGAATAAACAAAGTGAATTTCTGTATTATGATGACAATGAGTCCTTCAATATTATGCTTGATGAAAATTCACTGTATATAGATCAAGTGGATAATCATATTTTCAGGATCTATGTTCATACAAAAGAACAGATAAATAACGTTGTAGTTAATGGACAGGATAGTTCATTTAAACAGGAAAACTTTGGTTTCAGTATAGAGTATAAATCATCTGCTAGTCAACTTGATATTAAATGGATTTAAAAAAAAGAAACCACAAAATAATTTGCTATAAGGATCTTAATAATATGATTACAAATATTAGAGATCTAGTACAACGAACATATAATACAATGTGAATAATGTAGTCAGCCAGTCCATGTCTGCTTCCCAGGAAGTTTCTTCAGCTTAGCAAACCAGTCTTTTATCGCTAAATGCATTTATTGAAGCCGCTAGAGCGGGGGAAGCTGGCAAAGGTTTTAGAGTTGTAGCTGAAGAAGCAAGAAAACTTTGCAGATCAAATCAGTGATGCAATAAAAAATATTGCTCAAATCGCAGAAGTTATATTTAATGATACCCAGAAAACAGTTAATGAAGCGGCTCAAGCTGATCGGGATTATATCAGGGCATTAGTAAATTCAGGATTTACAGGACTTCTTTGGACTCCTGAATTTAAAAGAGGAGAATCACTGGAGGTTGTAAAAAGACGACTGCAGACTGTAGATGAAGATGATGGTTATACCCATAACTATAACAATGGTGAATATAATTGGATAAGTTTAAAATGGAATCAAAAGGATAGTCTCAAAATAACACGGGTGAGCATGGAGAATGAACTCGATGATTCATAGAGGGGTTAAGCGGTTATTTAGACGGTTGTCCAGAAATCAGAAAATAATTAATAATTGATTACGAAGGAGGAAATGAAATGTTTGAAATTACAGAAGGGTTTGAACGTATATTGGGACATATTGGGCCAGATATCGATGAATCACAAAAAACAATTAATAAAAAATTATTTTCAGCTGTGAATGCGATAAATGGCTGGACTGTTCGTCAACATGAGGGAGAGTATGTGGAATGGAAAACCACTCCAACGAAAGCATTTGATTCAGAGGGTGGAGTTCTTGTAGTGGTGCCCATGGCAATGGGAATGGGACAAGGGGCTTATGGATACATGCCATCCGGGGAGTTTGTCTTGCATGTGAATAATAAGCCTGTATTAGATTTCCAATGTGTTAAGTATTCCACATTATGGCAGCAGGATTTTGCAAGATTCTATTTTGAGGTTAAGCGAAAGGTTACCTCTCCGGAAATGATAGTATGTGGCTTTGGCTATTTATACCTCACACCCAACCAATATATTGAGCTTGGTAAGCCAATAAGACTTTCAATACATAATCGAAAAAAGAATTATACATGGATAGAACGGGCACCCATTTCACATCGCTGGGTTCGAATTGATGAGTGTAATCGCTTGGAAAGAGGCCAGGGGATATATTTAGAAGACGGTATAAAGGCTGTACAGGCAGAAAAAAGCAGGTTTTCATGGGACAAACGCAAGCTGTACTTTGGTGATATGCATTGCCACAGCGGAAGACTTGAAGAAACATATAAGTCTGGAGAGCGAGAGTTTCTACGTCAGGATAGTGGATTGAATTGTGGAATAAAGGACCCCGAGGATTATCACCGTTATGCAAAATACGCATCAAGACTTGATTTCTTTTGTTTAACCGATCACCATAGAGACGAGAAGAAAGGCCTTACAAAAGAGGACTGGCAATATCGTATAGCGACAGCACAAAAGTGGTCATCTCCGGACTTTGCTACACTGGTTGGCTGTGAACTTGTTACAAAAACAGCAGGCCACTGGAATCTGTACTTTAGGGAAGAGGCTCCTGAGTATCCTCCCTGGGAAAACTTAGGAATTAAGGAGATTAAACGCCGTTTAAAAGAGCGGAAAGATAAATTAATGTTTTTTCCTCATCAGGTACCAACAATTTGTTATACGGATGTCTGGGATGAGTTTGATGAAAGCTTAAGTCCACTTGTAGAGATATATTCCCACTGGGGCTCCGGGGAGTATTATGGCAATCCTCTTCAGTGCAGGGAAAGTGATGTTAATCCACATAATTTTGTCAACGTAGCACTAAATCGTGGATTGAAAATGGGTTTTATTGGATCTACGGATGAACATTGTGGTGCTCCTGGTGATGGTTGCACATTTTTCAATCCGATTGGAGCTGGAATGGCTTGTGTTTGGGCAAGTGACTTAAGTCGTGAGTCAGTTTTTGATGCACTTAATGAAAAGTATTGTTATGCCACCACCGGTGCAAGGATTATGCTTAAGTATTCATTAAATCAGTTTCCAATGGGCTCTGATATATGTATTCCACAAAATAAACACAGGGTAATTCAATTACAGGTTGATGCACCTGAACAGATTCATGAGATGGTCATTATCAAAAATGGTAAAGAAGTGGCCATAAAACCCGGTCGTAGTGCTACCCAACAATGGGAATGGGTAGATAATGAAGTATCTCAAAGTGGAACAGACTATTACTATCCAAGAATTGTTCTAAAAGACGGTGAAACTGCATGGGGTAGTCCGATTTGGGTAAAGACATGATGAGATAATATCGATACATTAGTAGTTAAGGTTATAAGGCTCATGGATTATATGGATATGAGAGTAAGATCTATAGATGATAAAGATTATATTGCTACTTCTACATTTGAATAGTTTCCAGGAGTAATAACTTATCTTCAGAGATTTAATAAACTGACGTTTAATAGATAGACCTTTAGATATGGTTTCTAAAATGGATATCATAGGATTTTTATTAGATAAAAAACTTGAATTAAGAAAAAGAAAAAGAGTGAGCGGTGAATTTTTAAAATTGTTAGATTAGTAAAGTTTTGAGATAGCAGATAATATTGTAATGAATTTGAATATAAATGAGTAAGACATTAATAATTTGTTTCAAAGTTTGTCACCGCCTATCTTTTTTAGGATAATTAATGCACTTTACAACCTAAATATACCTCAAAAAGAGGGTGTGGCAAGTATTTAAGCTCAAATCCCTAAGAGAATAGGGTTTTGACAATATATTTTAAAAGATTTTTTGACAATACGGAATGAAAATAGGAGGGGTTATAATGAAATATTCTAAAATAAGCAATCAGGTACGATTAAAAAAACTTAAGCATCCCGAAAAGAAGGTTCGGATGGTGCTGGACACCGACACTTATAATGAGGTTGATGATCAATTTGCCCTTGCTTACGCTCTTAAATCACCAGAAGCAATGCAGGTAGAAGCAATTTATGCTGCTCCGTTTCACAATAATCGCTCCAGTGGTCCGGAAGATGGTATGGAAAAGAGTTACGGACATGCTCACTACTGGCCAGATACTAAAGAGTTTAATCTTTTTCAGGATATTCATGCATCTAGATTGATATTTGATTGTGGGGTGCCCCTGGTTCAGATTCCTTGTATGGGTGTAAGCTCTCATCTAACTACAACTGTTCCTGAACTAGAGTATTATCTAAAAGGAAAGAGTAAAATTGGTACATATCTTACGGATATGGTAAGTAATGAAACTAAAAATTTTTACGCTGGTTCCAGGATTATTTGGGATATTAGCACCATTGCCTGGTTAATTAACCCGAAATGGGTACCTAGTAGTGTTGTTCACAGCCCGATATTAAATGATGGCTATACCTGGAGTTATGATAATTCTCGACATTTTATTCGATGTGCAACTTATGCCAATCGTGATAAGATATTTGCCGATTTATTTCGTAAATTTAGTTTATAAAAAAGAAGGGAGTTTTTTGATTGAATAAATATGGTTATTTTAATGACAAAGGTGATGAATATATTGTCACAAGATATGACACACCATTACCATGGACAAATTACTTAACAAATGGAGATTATGCTGCTATTGTTTCCTCTACAGGAGGGGGATTTAGTTTTTATAAGAGCCATCATGCAAACATGGTATTAAGAAGAGAACAAAGAAATCTGATTACAGATCGCCCTGGAAGATATCTTTATATCAGAGACAATGATACCGGGGAATATTGGACTGTAAATGTAATGCCAGTAAAAGAGGAAGAAGATAGTTTTAAAGCAATTCATGGTATAGGATATACAAGAATAGAGAGTGAGACAAATGGTATAGCAGGGAGTATGCACTTTTTTGTACCTGTAGGCTTTGATGGAGAGATAGCCAGGATCAAGCTTAAAAATAATTCTGATCATGAAAGAAATCTTACAATTTATTTTTATGAAGAATTACAGTTAGGTAATTTTTATTTTAATGAACATGAAAGGTCAATTTCATCAATGTTTCAGGAGGTTAAAGTAAAGAAGAATAAGATTGTTGGTAGATATAAACTCTGGTCAAGCAGCCGTGAACCAGGAGACAATTTTAAATCACCTAATACCTGGGCTTATAATGTTTTTGTGACATCAATTAAGGATGCAGATGGTTTTGAAACTTCTCAGGAAAAATTCATAGGAATACATCGGGAGGTTAATGAACCCAAAGCAGTAGAAAACGGTTTTATGTCAGGAGAAGACAATCTGGGAAGACCAGCAGTAGCGGCTTTAAGCTGGGATATAAAGCTCAAGGCAGGCGAAAATTTTGAAAATGATATAATTACTGGTATCTGTGAAAGTGGTAAGATAGAACAAAGTATTGAAAAAGTATCTTCTTCTCAGAAAATAGACTTATTAAAGAAAAATACAGAAGATTATTGGGAAAATTATATTTCTAATATTTCTATTAAAACAGAGGATCCAGATATTAATAGGCACTTTAATTACTGGAATAAATACCAGCTTTTTATGAACTATAGTTTTGGCAGGGCACCTTCATATTACCATCTTGAACAAAGTATGGGAATGAGAGATAGTTTTCAGGATGCTTTTGGAATGATACCTATAAATTCTGAAAAGGCGAGGGAACAGTTATTAAGAGTAGCAGGATTTATATTTAGTGACGGATCTCCCTGTGATGTGACCAGTAGAATTGAGTATAAAGCAGAAAAAGGTATTAAGGTAGATGTGCCTGTATGGATGGCTTTAACTAGCTGTAATTATATCAAAGAAACAGGAGAGTGGGAAGTTCTCGATGAAATAGTACCATATCTTGATGGTGGTGAAGGTACACTTTATGAACATATTCTAAAGGCAATTGAAAGGCTTTCTGTAAAACCTGGAATTCATGGCTTGCCTTTATTCGGTGGAGGAGATTGGAATGACTCTCTAAATCGTTTAGGTGAAAAAGGTAAAGGGGAAAGTACCTGGTTGGCTCAGTTTATTTATTATTCCATTAAAGAAATAAAACCACTCCTTGAATATAAAAATGATAATGAAAAGTTAAGATTTTTTGAAGAAATTGCTGAAAAAATGAAAGAAAATCACGAAAAACATTGTTGGGATGGTCAGTGGTATATAATAGGTTATAATGATAATCATCAAGCTGTAGGAACAAAAAATGATAGGGTAGGTAATGTATATTTAAACACACAGACATGGGCTGTTATCAGTGGCATTGGAGATGAAGAAAGACTTGAAAAAGCAATGGATGCAGTTGATGAACATTTAGAGACAGAATATGGCTTAAGTCTTGTTAGTCCAGCATATGATCGTTTAGATGAGAATATCGGGGTATCAAGTGCTTTTGCAGCTGGAATGAAGGAAAATGGTGCAGTCTTTTCTCATGCAAGTGCCTTTAATTTATTAGCTAAAGCTGAACTGGGCAGAGGTGATGATCTTTATAGAGTTTATAAAAAATTATTACCTTCTAGTAAGAATCCTGATAAATATATGGTAGAACCATATATTTATTCTCAATTTGCAGTTGGACCTGATTCGCCTGATTTTGGACGGGGAGGATACCACTGGATGACAGGCACAGCGGCCTGGATGTTTCGGATAGTTCTTGACTATATGCTTGGGATAAGGGCTGAGTATAATGGACTATTGATAGCCCCCTGCTTGCCTTCAAAATGGGGAGAGTTTAGCATTACAAGACCATTTAGAGGGGATCTTTATGATATAAGCGTCTCCAATCCTGAAGGTGTGCAAAAAGGAGTTAAATCAATAAAAGTTGATGGGGAAATAATTGAAGGTAGTTTAATAAAACCATTTATGGATGGTAAAAAGCATCAGGTTGAAGTAGTGATGGGCAAATAAATTTATAAAAAAAGTTAAAAGAAGGGGGTTTATTTTCTATTATCTTGCTCGAACACAAATGTTATCAAATTATACTTATCCTGAATCTTTAAGTATAGCTTCGAAAATTAGGATATGATGGTGCAGAAATTAGTATTCTGGATAAAAATATTAAAATTAGGTCTGATTTTTTTGATAAAGATCTTATTCAGGAAATGAAGTGTGAAGTAAATAAAATGAAGAGTTTTTCTATTAGTTGCCATATAGATTTTATAAATAGTGATGAGAATTTTAATCTAATTATAAAAGCTTAGATGAAGTTAAATTAAAAGATAATAGCAAAGAGATTATTTTTGTTAGTGGAA
>JBMCBT010000028.1:0-24827 GCA_048623215.1 Halothermotrichaceae bacterium | reverse complement strand
ACAGTCAGCTGCAAATGCTGGCCAATATACTGCCAGTCAGTATAATCCACAGGGCAGTCAGAGTAATATGCAAAACGCTGCTGCTCAACAAACTGGAATACAATATGCTCAGAACAAAAGTTACTACCAGTCTTCCAACAAATTAGACGGTGGTGTCAATAAATATGGGGCCAATTTCAGTTCTGGTAACAAAGACTCTGATATAGGCCAGGCTTATTATCAGTCAAATAAGGGATTCTAAGCTCAACTATATAAAGGGATAGGCTTATCACCTATCCCTCCTCCATCAGTTTTTCCCACTGCTTATATAACATATTTACTTCTTTTTTTATCTTTTCATACTCTATCTTTAAATCATTTAATAGTGATATATCATTCAAATTATCTGGCTCAACCATATTATTTTCCAATTTTATTAAAATTTCTTCCCTTTCTTCTATTTCAGCTTCAATTTTTTTCATATCATTCTTTCTTTTTCTCTCTTTTTTAATCTCTTCTTTTAATAGATGGTAATTTGACTTTTTATCACTATCATTTTTATTTGAAGTAGAATCACTACTTTCTAATTCTTTTAATTGTTCTTTCTTCTTACGATAATAGTCATAATTACCATGATATCTGGTTAAATTCAGATTTTTTAATTCATAAGTGTAATCGATTATTTTATTCAGGAAATATCTATCATGGGAAACAACCATAATCGTACCTGGATAATCCTGTAATACTTCTTCCAATATTTCTCTGGAAGGAAGGTCTAAATGGTTTGTAGGCTCATCTAGAACTAAAAAATTATAATCACCATTCATTAACTGCAGTAAACGCAGTCTGCTTTTTTCACCACCACTTAAATCCTTTACTTTTTTGAAAACCTCATTTTCTGTAAACAAAAAAGCAGCCAGTGCATTGCGCGCTTCTGTATTAGTCATCCTACATTCGTTCCTTAAAGCCTGTACTAAAGTATCTTCTGGATTAAATCCTTCAAATTCCTGGCTATAATAACCTAACTTTACATTTGCACCTAGTCGAACTTCTCCTTTATTTGGTTTTATTTGATCAAGTAAAATCTTGATTAATGTTGTTTTTCCACTACCATTTTCACCAATTACTGCTATTTTTTCTCCCCAGTATATATTTAATTCCAGGTTTTCCAGTAATTTTAGCTCTCCAAAGGTTTTGTCTAAACCAGATATTTTAACAACTTCTCTACCGCTTCGTTTTTCAACATCCAAACTAAGCTGCATCTGTTTACCATCCAGAGTAGGTTTATTAATTTCATCTATTTTTTCAAGAGATTTCTGCATACTCTTGGCTCTTTTAAAAAATTTGTTATTATCACCCTGCTGTCCCCACCTGTGCAGTCGTTCTATAGCTTCTTCCATTTTCTTTATTTTCTTTTGCTGATTTTCATAAGCTTTTTTTTGTCTTTCAAATCGACGTCTTCTTTCTTCAAGATAATATGAATAATTTCCTTGATAAGTTTCTTCACTTCCATTTTTAATCTCTACAATTCTGGTTATTACTTCATCAAGAAAATATCTATCATGAGAGATAATTATCACTGTACCCTGATAATTATTAAGATATTCTTCCAACCATTGAATTGAAGGTAAATCCAGATGATTTGTCGGCTCATCAAGTAAAAGTAAGTCAGGTTCAGTCAATAGTAGTTTAACCAATCCCAGCCTAGTCTTTTCTCCACCACTTAGACTCCCGACTACTTTGTTTTCCAATTCTTTAAGACCAAACCCCATACCATGAGCAATTTCCTTAATTTTGCTTTGATAGCGGTATCCACCTTTGATTTCAAATTTATGCTGTAATTCACTATATTCCTGCATCAACTGCCCTGTTCTATTGTTATTCTGCTTTTCCTGACTATTTTGAGATATTTTTGCCTCCAGCTTTCTCAGCTCTTTTTCCATTACTATTAATGAATTAAAGACTGTCTTCAATTCCTCAATGAGTGTATTTTCAGCTTTAAAATCAGGCATCTGAGACAGATATCCTACATTAACACTTCTTTTTAAAGCCAGAGTTCCTCCATCATAAGATTCAATTCCTGCTATAATTTTGAAAAGAGTCGTTTTACCTGACCCATTAGCTCCAATTAAACCAACTCTTTCACCTGCAGTTACATATAGGGAAAAATCAGTAAGAACCTCTGTAATTCCATAGGATTTTTTTATTTTATTTATATTAACGATTGACATAATAAACACTCCCATACTATCCTTTAAATTATATCATACATAAGAATATTTTTTAAATTCTAAAAAAATATTACTTTACCCTGGAAGTCCTTCTTTGCTAATTGCTGTTTTAAACTTTAATAATCTAATTCTTATTCAAATAAATAAAGGTAAAATATTTTTTATATTGAATACTGTACATTGACAAATATAAATTTATATAACACACAATACAAAATTACAATATAAAATATAATCAGAGGTGTATAAATTGAATAAATTCAGTAAAAAACGCAGTCTTATTCTTAATGGTAATATGGCCAAAGTCATACTTATTTTGGCTGGCCCAATTATGTTAAACAACTTCATCCAGACTATATATAATCTAACAGATACATACTGGGTCAATAAACTGGGAGGAACCCAGATGGCAGCTATAACCCTTATCTGGCCTGTAGTTTTCTTTTTAATATCTATCGGTATGGGAATGAATATTGCAGGAACCTCTTTAATTTCTCAATACACAGGAGCAGATGATAAAAAAAATGCTGCCAATATAGCAGGACAGTTGCTTGCATTCTCTATCACTTTTTCTATTATAATCGGTTTGATTGGTTTTTTTGCAGCACATCAGATTGTTAGTATGATGGGAGGAACTGGCGAATTACTGAGAATGGCTAAAGATTATATACAAGTTATTTTTCTCGGTCTTCCAACTATTTATATATTTTTAGCTTTTACTGCTATCAAACAGGGGCAGGGAGATACTCTAACACCTATGAAATACAGTGCTATTTCAGTTTCTTTAAATATAATACTTGATCCATTATTCATTTTTGTATTTGGATTTGGTATAAAAGGAGCTGCTATTGCTACTGTCCTTGCCAGAGGGTTCGTAGCTATAATTGCTATCTATACTTTATTCTATGATGATATTGGTATAAAATTGAATCTTAATCATTTAAAGTTAAATAAAAAAATATTAAATAAAATTATAAAAATAGGACTACCTTCTTCTATTGGTCAATCATCAGCAGCTTTTGGTTTTGCTGTACTAAATATTTTTATTATATCTTATGGAGAATCAACACTGGCTGCCTTCGGCCTGGGAAATAGAATAAACTCACTGGTGATGATGCCTGCTATGGGTATAGGAAATGCCTTGGCTACTATTGTTGGGCAAAATCTGGGAGCTGAACAGGTAAAAAGAGCACGTAAGTCAATTAAAACAAGTGCATTATTATCTACCTTTTTTATGGTAACGGGTGGTATTTTACTATACCCTTTTATACCAGCAGTAATTAAATTATTTAATAATAATCCTGAAATAGCCAGTCAGGGTATTACTTATCTTAGATTAATTACTCTTTCCCTGCCTTTAATGGGTTTTTTCCAGATATTTGTTGGTACATTTCAGGGCTCAGGCCATACTATCATGGCCATGATTATTATGACAGGAAGACTCTGGATTTTAAGAATTCCAATGATTATAATATTCAAATATTACAGCAGTTGGGGTTCATCAGCTATCTGGTATGCAATGATACTAAGTAATTTGATTACCTGTTTTGTCGGGTTTGGGCTTTATTTAACAGGTAAATGGGAAAAGAAAGTAATTAAAAATGAAAAAACCTCATTGGCCGGTTAAAGACCAATGGGTTCTTTGAATAAATTCAAATATTATAACTATGGTAAATTATAAATTGGCTCTTCTTCATTTTCACGGAAAAGTATAAAAACATAACCAATAACCTGTACAACATCGGCCTCACATCTTTCAGCAATTTCATAGACAACATCTTTAGTTTCTTCCAGAGCATTTTTTAAAACTCTCCCTTTAATCAGTTCATGGCTTTCCAGGGATTCATCTACCTGTTCAATCAACCCTTCAGTAACCCCATCTTTCCCTACATGAATTATCGGGTCAAATTTATTAGCCTTACCACGAAGATAACTTCTCTGTTTTCCAGTTAACATAGCTTACCACTCCTTTATCAATTTTGTATTTTAAATATAAAATTTTTCATAGGAGCCTTGATAAATTGATTATAAATATCTTTGTAGATTAATTATTTATTCTACATAATCAAATTCCATTGGACCGATTCTGACTGTATCTCCTTCTTGAAGACCGTTTTGTCTTAATATTTTGTATAGATCATGGTGACGGAGCACACGAATTAATCTTTTAACTGCATCATCATTATTAAAATCAGTTTTCTCTACATTGTCTTTCACCAGTGACCCTTTAACTTCATAGATATTATCATCTATTTCAATAACCTTTATCTCTTCTTCAAAATCAGGCCTTACTATAATTTTGTCTTCATCTATATCAAACTCATCTTCAGGAATTTCTTCTAACAGTTCTCCTATTCGATAAATCAGTGCTTTTACACCATCTTTAGTTGCAGCAGAAATAGGATAGACTTCATATCCTTTTTCCTCAAGTTGGTTTTTAACTTCAACAATTCTATTTTTTTCCTGAGTTATATCTATCTTATTAAGTGCAACTATCTGGATTCTTTTAGATAAAGTATCACTATAATTTTGAAGTTCATTATTAATTACTTCAAAATCATCAAGTGGATTTCGCCCTTCAACTCCTGATACATCTATCACATGAACCAATAGTCTTGTCCTTTCAATATGTTTTAAAAATTCGTCACCCAGACCTACTCCCTGATGTGCACCCTCAATTAGTCCAGGTATATCAGCCATTACAAAAGAACGATAATCCCCCAGTGAAACTACCCCTAAATTAGGAGATATAGTAGTAAAATGATAAGAATCTATTTTAGGTTTAGCCTGAGATACTACTGAAATCAATGTAGATTTACCAACATTGGGATATCCTACTAAACCAACATCTGCCAGTAGTTTTAATTCCAGCCGTAAATTACGTACCACTCCAGGTTTACCCTGTTCAGCAAATCGCGGAGCTTTTCGGGTGGGTTTTTTAAAACGAGCATTACCTTTACCTCCTTTACCTCCCTTTGCTGCTACAAAAGTCTGGCCATCTTCAGTAAGGTCAGCTAAAAACTCATTTTCATCTGCATCATAAACTACTGTACCGGGAGGTACTTTAAGTATAAGGTCTTCTCCATTTCTTCCATGTTGATTACTACCTGAACCATGGCTTCCCCGTTTTGCTTTGTAAAATTTTTGATACTGAAAATCCGAAAGAGTATTTAAACCTTCATCAACTTCCAGGACAACACTACCGCCATCTCCGCCATCTCCGCCATCAGGTCCACCTTTATCTATAAATTTTTCTCTATGAAAACTGACAACTCCATTGCCGCCGTCTCCTGCTTCTACCTTAAATTCTACTTCATCCAGAAACATTTTATCACCTACTTCCCGTATAATATATAATTCCCAACATCTATAAAATCAATTAGTACTACTTTAATTACAGGTATATTTTACTCTGACTAGTTTAGAGCATATATTTTATCATCAAGAATTAAATTTTATTATGTAAAGTTATAAAAAGCCCTCAGCAGCTAGTACTGAGGGCAGCAATTCAATATATAACTAGTTGGCAACACTCTGTAATTGTTCTTCAGTATAAACACTTACCTGACGAGAATTCTTACCCTTCCTTTCAAACTTAACATATCCATCAATCTTTGAAAAGAGGGTGTCATCTCCACCTCTGCCTACATTTAAACCAGGATGGAATCTTGTTCCTCTCTGTCTTACCAATATACTGCCAGCTTTTACAAACTGGTCATCAAACCGTTTTACTCCCAGTCGTTTCGATTCACTATCGCGTCCATTCCGTGAACTACCAACACCTTTTTTCTTGGACATATTCCCCACCCCCTATTATAATTTTTATTTTATTATTCTTATAGATTAACCTGATTAAGTTTTACTTAAGATTTAAACAAACTATCTTAATACTCTTGTTTAAAAATAAAATTTTAATAACATTTATTTAATTATAGTTAAGCTTCTATATTTTCAATCAATACTTTTGTGTATGGTTGGCGGTGACCGGTTTTTTTGCGGTACCGTTTTTTACGCTTATACTTAAACACCAGTACTTTTTTATCTTTACCCTGTTCAATTACTTTTCCGGTAACTTTTGCACCATCTACAAAAGGACGGCCAAATTTAGCACCATCATCATCATCAATAACAGATAATACCTGGTCAAATTCTACAGTGTCATCTTTATCAGCAGGTAGTTTTTCAACCTTGATCATTAACCCTTCTTCTACTCTATACTGTTTTCCACCAGTTTTTATAATTGCATACATATGAATCCACCTCCTCACCTTAGACTCGCCGAAACCAGGCAGTCATAATATTTTGACCTTTAAGTTGGCCTGTTTCGTGCGGTTTTGGCACGTATCAATTTTAGCATATTAGCTGTGTTAAGTCAAGTATTTTAATCATTATATTATCACGGCTCTGGCAAAAGTTTTTGATAGATCTGTAATCTTTACTTTAACAGTCTTACCGATAAGGTCTCCTGCATTTTTTACAATTATAATATAACCTTTAATTCTGGCTATTCCATCTTCAGGATTATTTAATTGTCTTTCTTCAATCATTAGCTTATACTCCTCTTCTGCCTTTACCGGTAAAGCAAAGTCTGCCATATCTGCTCTTGTTCCTTTATTGACAACTTTATAATCCTCTATATGAAGTTCATCATTTCCACTTATATATATATCTATATCTAGCTCTTCTTCCAACTCTCTTAACTTTTCCCCACCTGCACCTATAAGCACTGCTGCCACTCTGGGATGAAGTTCAAGTAATATTGCTGAAAATTTATGCTCAACTTTAAGTTGAGTCATTCTTCTTATAATCCTTAATGCCATAGTTCCTTCGGAGATTACCATACCACTCCCCTGACAGTAGGGACAATCTTTTTGTATCAATTCACCAAATCCTTCTCTAACTTTTTTTCTGGTCATCTCCACAAGTCCCAATTGAGTCAAACCTAAAAGAGCTGTCTTGGTTTTATCCTTTTCTAATTCCTGATTAAAAATTTGAAGAACCTGGTTCTGGTGTTCTTTTAACTCCATATCAATAAAGTCAATAATAATTATTCCACCAATATCCCTTATTCTAAGTTGACGGGCAATCTCTGTTGCTGCTTCAAGATTTGTCTTAAAAACAGTATCCTGTAGGTTCTTTTTTCCTGTATATTTACCTGTATTTACATCAATAGACACTAATGCCTCAGTTATATCAATGATTATGTAGCCTCCTGAATCCAGCCATACTTTTCTATCTAACATTTTTGTTAATTCTTTTTCAATACTATAATAGTTAAATATCGGTTTACTTTTTTCATATAACCTGATTTTCTTTCGCAAATGTGGAGCTGTTCTTTTTAGCAATTTTAATATCTTTTGATAATCCTTGCTACTGTCAACAACAACCTTATTTACATCAGCAGATAAATAATCACGAACAACACGTGTTATTAAACCCACATGATGGTAAATCAAGTCTGGTGCTTTCGTTCTCTGGTAATCATTTTGTACTTCTTCCCAGTAATGATCAAGATAATTAAGATCCATCTTTAATTCTTCTCTATTCCTTCCTTTAGAATTTGTTCTGATTATTAGACCATTATCAGATAAATCAGCAGCTATTTTTTTCAGGCGTTCTCTTTCATCAGGATCTTTTAATTTTCGAGAAATATTTATTCTGTTTTCAAAAGGCATAAATACAAAATAACGACCTGGTATGGTGATTTTACATGTTACTTTTGGACCTTTAGTACCAATAGGTTCTTTTGTAACCTGAACCATTATCTCCTGTCCAGGCTGTAACACATGTTGAATTCCCAGCTTATTATCTTTCCGTAATTTCTTTTGTTTCTCATTTAGTAATGGATATAGATCACTAATATGTAAAAAAGCATTCCTATCAATACCTATATCAATAAAAGCTGCCTGCATTCCGGGGAGAACATCTTTAACTCTACCCCGGTAAATATTGCCGGCAATCTGTTCATATGTCTCCTGTTCAAAAATTATATCAGCCAGTTGATTATTTTCTAATATTGCTGCTCGCTTCTCCCTTATACCCGAGTTTATAATAATTTGTCTATTCATTCTGCTCTCATCTCCCTACAACTTTATCAGCAAAAGGTTGATAGTATTTATCACCTTTTTTAACATACATTCCTTCCCGTACAATACATGTTATCGGCACAATACTTATTTCTGGATATTTTTCACTAACAGCCCTGACCAATTCAGTAGCTCTGACATTACCTCTACTGCCAGTACTTACTGTAAATTGCCAGTTACCGTTCTCACAGACAATAAGATCATATATCATAGGTCGAAGATCAATAATTCTATCTTCTTTATTTCTTCTAAGTCTTGTTATCTTAATTTCATCTGCAGCCAGAAATTCATCCGCCAACTTCTGACTGGTACTTTTATCGTTTATTTTAAAATCTATATTATATACCGCAGTATTTACTACTGCCATTAAAGATTTAATATTTTCTGGAACCTGACGTGCTGTTAAAACTTCTACAGCAGAAGGTATATTTTTATTAAGTTTAATTACAAATTTTTCAGTCGATATTCTTTCTGACAATTCTATATCAAAATACTCGGCTTTGCCTACCATACCAACAGATAAAGGTTGACAGAGTGATAACTTGATATGTGGATTATAACCCTTTGAATAAGCCACAGGCAGTTCAGCACGGCGAAAACTCCTACGGAAAGTATTCATTAATTCTAAGTGAGATATATACTTGACCGGATTAAGTTTCTGAAATTTAGCTCTAATCAGCACTATCTTCACCACCTATTAGTTCCATAGCTGTATCAAGTTCAAAACAAATATTACATCCTGTACAGCCGTGACTTCTACAGTCATCAGTTTTTTCTCCTTTTACAGCCCTCTGATATTCCTTTTTCAAAAACTTATCACTAATTCCCATATTCAAATGGTTCCAGGGAAGTAACTCATCATTATTCCGTTGACGAAGATAATCTTCTATCTCAAGCTGGTTTTCAGCAAAAGACTCCTGCCATGATTCAAATTCAAAATTATCACTCCAGCCGTCAAATCGACAGCCTTTTTCCCAGGCGCTCTTTAATACTTCCGCTAATCTCCTATCACCACGGCTAAAAACACCTTCCAGTAAACTAAGCTCTACATCATTCCAGCTTAAGCTTAATCCTTTACCCTTTACATTTTTTCTTAAATAATCCTGTTTTTCAATAATTTCCTGCCTATGATCCATTCTTACCCACTGAAATGGTGTAAAAGGTTTGGGAATAAATGTTGATACACTAACATGTATATTAATTCTGCGCATCCTTTTTTTCTTTTGTTTTCTAATCTCTTTTCCAATCTTCAATACTTTTTTAGATAGTTCTACTATACCCTGTAAATCCTCTTTAGTTTCTGTAGGCAGACCAATCATAAAATATAGCTTAATAGTAGACCAGCCTTTTTCAAAGGCAGCCCGTACAGCTTCATAAAGGTCGTCTTCATCAACACCTTTATTAATAACATTCCGCAGACGTTGACTGCCGGCTTCAGGCGCAAAAGTAAGACCACTTTTTCTCACCCGCTGTACTTCTTTTGCCAGATTTACAGAAAACTCATCAACTCTTAGTGAAGGCAAAGATATACTGATCTTCCTATCTTCATATTTTTTGGACATAGTCTTAACCAAATCAGATATTTCTGTATAATCAGCTGTACTTAAAGAAGATAGAGATATTTCTTCATAACCGGTGTTTTTCAAAATATCATCTGCTAGCCTCATAATTGTTTCCTTGCTTCTTTCCCTAACCGGACGGTAGGTCATACCAGCAGCACAAAAACGGCAGCCCCTGCTGCACCCCCTGGCGACTTCCAGTACAGCCCTATCATGAACAATATCAAAATAAGGTACTATAAAATCAGTAGGATAAAAAGACTGATCAAGATTGGTTACTATCTGCTTTCTGATTTCACTTTTAACATCATCTTCAGCATTTATAGCCTGGATTTCACCATTATCATTATAACTAACCTTATATAAATCCGGTATATAAACTCCATCTATTTTACTTAATTTTTTCAATATTTCACTTCTATTCAGCCCTGATTTCTTATATTTATCATATTTATGAATCAGATTAACTATTTCATCTTCTGTCTCTCCAATAAAAAATAAATCAATAAAAGGCGCAATTGGCTCAGGGTTAAATACTGTTGAGCCTCCTGCTATAACAAGTGGATATTTTTCATTCCTATCACGGCTGTATAAAGGAATACCGGCAAGATTCATCATATTTAAAATATTGGTATAACTCATCTCATATTGTAATGTAAATCCTAATACATCAAAGTTTTTAATTTCTCTTTTATTTTCTAAAGAAAATAATGGTATCTGTTTTTCCCGCATTAATTCTTCCATATCAGTCCAGGGTGCATAACATCTTTCACATACAATATCACTTTCATTATTTAATAAATGATATATGATTTTTAGCCCTAAATGTGACATCCCTATTTCATACAGGTCTGGAAAGGCTACTGCTACTTTTATTTTATCTTCTGTCCATTCTTTTCTAACAGCATTCCACTCATTACCAATATATCTTGTTGGATTTGTTACTTTATGTAAATGTTTATCTATTTTATCTGCCAGTTCCATACAATCACCTCTGTTTTATCTTTTCTCAACCAATAACATTATATCCTGCTTTTACTGTTAAGTAAAATATTATAACAGATCACTTATTTTCTTTATATTTTTATCCTGTTCAAAAAAAGATTTTATTATTTCACTTTCAGTCAAAATTCCTTCCAACTTAAAATCTGAACTCAACACGAAAAAGAGATTATATTTGGCTGGATTAATATGATAGATAACTTCTTTTAAAACTAAATTGTTTTTTATGATTTGAGCAGAAATATTTTTGATTTTTATTTTTTTTATTACTTTTTTTCTATGGGTAAGATATGATAAAAGATAATATATGATTTGTTTTTTTTCTTTGACAACAGCACCATATACAAAAAAAGAAAAAAACAAAAACCAGAGGTTAGACTGATTAAATAATAATACTAAAAATCCAATTATTATACCAATAATAGCAATAACTCTAGCCATACCGGCAGCTAAAGTGTTACCCCTTTTAAAACCATATCTTAAAACAAAAAGTGCCCTGATAACTCTGCCGCCGTCAAGAGGGAGTGCTGGTATTAGATTTACAGATGCAATAATCAAATTATACTCTACCAAAGTGCCTAATATAGGATTATTTTGTATAATATTACTGGATAAAAAATAAAAAAAACCTGCTAACAGCAGATTAAATAATGGGCCTGATAATGCAACTTTTATTTCATTTACTGGTTCCATCTCCAGTAATCCTGTGTATTCTGCCATTCCCCCAAATGGAAATAATTCTATTTTATTAACACCAAAACCTGAATAATAAGCCACTAATAGATGAACACATTCATGCAGAAAAACCAACAAAAAAGCAGTAAGTGCTTCCTGAAATAAACCAACAAGAGCAAAAAGAATTATTATTAATAAAAAAAGGGGATTGACCCTTAATGTCAAAGCATTAATACCCATTTAACCACTCCCCTCTTTAATATATATATTAGAAAAGGGGGGTAATATATGAACAAAACCACCTTTGTTAGCTTATATTTTTAAAATATTTTTATTAATTAACTTAAGCTAAAAGACTATTTTCTTTCTCCTGATATTTACATTTAAAACAAGGCCAATAGCAATTAATAAAGTAACCATTGAACTGCCGCCGTAACTAATAAACGGTAAGGGAAGACCTGTAATCGGCATCAGTCCCATTGTCATACCTATATTTTCAAAAATATGAAAGAAAAACATGGTGCCAACACCAACTGCAAGCAAACGGCCAAAATTATCCCGGGCATTATAGGCAACTTTAAATATCTGCCAGAGCAAAAATAGATATAATAAAATAACAACAAGAGCACCGATGAAACCAAACTCTTCTCCAATAACAGAAAAAATAAAATCTGTATGGCTTTCTGGCAAAAATTCTAATTGATTTTGAGTTCCAGCAAATAACCCTTTACCCAGCAAACGCCCCGAGCCTAACGCTATTTTTGACTGATTTAATTGATAACCTAAAGTAAAAGGAGCACCTTTAGGGTCTATAAATGCTATAACTCTATTTAACTGATAAGGTTTTAAAAATAATAATGGTGTCTGCCAGATAAGATGAGACACAATCATTAATAATATAGATAAAAAACTTCCTCCAAAAACAAGAGACATGTAAATGCCGTTAGCTCCACCGACAAACATTACAGCTAGAAAAATTATAATTATAACTAAAGATGTTCCCAGATCATTTTGCAGTAAAATCAGGGTAAACGGAATAATAACATACATAACTGGTTTTAAAAATCCAAGCAAATATTTGATATCATCTTTATTCTTATCAACTACAGCAGCCAAAACAATAATCAGCATTATTTTGGCTAATTCTGAAGGTTGAAAATTTACTGGGCCGAGATTAATCCATCTTTTACCACCAGAAACAGTCTGCCCGATAACAAAAATAAGACCCAGTATACCAATAGTACATAAATAAATTATATCAGCATAATGTTTAAGACTCCGATAATCAAAAAATTGCATAATAATTATCACAACAAAACCCAAAACAACTGATACAATTTGTTTTTGTAAAAAAATGGTTGCAAGAGACGTTTCTTTATTTAACTCAAGAGCACTACTGATAGCTATCAAGCCTACCATAATTAAAAGTAAAGTTGCAATTGGTATAAACCAGTTAATATTTTTAAATAATCTTTTATTCCAGAGCATAATAATTATCCTATCCTGATCGTTTTATTGGAAAATTTGCAACAAGAGCAGTCATACCATCATGACGATCAACTTCCATCTTCATTTGGGATTCATCAACATCAATATATTTAGATAATACACCTAACATCTCTTTTCTCAGATTATCCATTTCCTCTGGAGACAATTTAACACGATCCTGAATTAATATAAATTGCAGGCGTTCCTTGGCTATATCTTTACTCTGTTCAGATTCATCACTTTTTAATCCAATTTTCTTTAAAAATTCTATGATAATCCCCTCCTTCCACATCAGGAAAGACCAACTATTCGTTTTAGTTTCTTAATAAATGTATCTTTTTCTAGTGACATTAAAGGAAGTTCTTCACCTTCAATACGCCGTGCAATATTACTAAAAGCACTACCTGCTTGAGATTTATCCGACTTCAGGACAACCGGTTCACCTCTATTAGTTGAAACTACTATATTCTCATCTTCAGGCACAACACCTAAAAGATTTATAGCCAGTATCTCAATCATATCATCAATATCCATCATATCTCCACGCTCTACCATATCTGGTCTTAACCTGTTTACAATAACTTCTGGATCTCTCAAGCCTTCAGTTTCCAAAAGTCCAATAATCCGATCAGCATCTCTTACCGCTGACACCTCAGGTGTAGTAATAATAATAGCCTGATCAGCACCAGATATAGCATTTTTAAAGCCCTGTTCTATTCCAGCAGGTGAATCTACCAGAACATAATCAAGGTTTTCTTTAAGTGAATCAGTTAACTCTTTCATTTGATAAGGAGTTACCGCTGTTTTATCCCTTGTCTGTGCAGCCGGTAATAAAAACAAATTATCATGGCGCTTATCTCTTATAAGTGCCTGTTCCAATCTACAGTTTCCTTCCACTACATCAACAATATCATAAACAATTCTATTTTCTAACCCCATGACTACATCAAGATTTCTTAAACCAATATCTGCATCTATCAGGCAAACACTTTTGTCCATCATAGCCAGTGCAGTACCTAAATTGGCGGTTGTAGTTGTTTTGCCAACTCCACCTTTTCCTGATGTAACCACTATAACTTTCCCTGCCATTTGGGTTCCCCCTTTATGTATTTTATTTTGTCTTTAATTCTTCTACTACTATAACTCCATCTTTAATATAGGCCCTTTCAGGACTGTCTGGAGCTGGAGCCTTTTGATCTGGTGAACGAGTAATTACATTACCAATTCTAAGCTGAGTTGGCTGTAATTTTAGTGCTATAACTTGAGAATTGGAAGATCCAGATGCACCTGCATGTACAACTCCTCTTAAGTTACCCACTACTAATATATCACCACCACTAATTATTTCTGCCCCGGGATTAACATCACCAATTACTACTATATTTGAAGGATACTTTATACTTTGGCCTGAACGAAGAGTTCTATTTACCAGAATAGTATCCATAGTCCGCTCTTTTGTTTTCACCTGTTCATTTAAAAAGTAAATATCCTCAACTTTCTCATACCTTGACAAAACCTCTAATAACTGCTGCATTTCTTCAGCTGATAATATACAACCACTCATATTTAAATACAAATCTACACCAGCAAAAAAATCACTGGAGTCATTTGCTTTTTTTTGCAGAGCTTCTTTGACTGCAGCAAATTTTTTTTCTGGATTTATGTTTATGATTACTCCTTTTGAACTTGCTTTAAATGCAATTGGTTCTTTCATGAAATAAACCCCTTTTGCTCACTTTGTACTATACTTAATATTTATTGACACCAACTATATATTTCGTTAAAAAATGTAAAAATCCTGCTGTTATTTGTTTTTAATTATCTTTATCTGTTTCTTCCCCGGAATTAATATCAAAATAGTTTTCTAAAATATCTACTGCTACAGGTATGGTATAGCTACTGGAATTACCTTCCTCAAAAAAAACGAGAACAGCAATTTCCGGATGCTCAGCAGGAGCAAAACCTGCAAACCAACCATGATTGGCACCTGTGATACTTGTCTGTGCAGTCCCGGTTTTACCGGCCACAGTAATCGGAAAATCTTTAAAATATTTAAAAGCAGTTCCATAACTCTTTCCAGTAACCTCAATCATGCCTTTTTTCAGAATATCATATGTTTTTTGTTCAAAGGGAAGATTTTCCTTAACCTCAGGCTTAATATCAAGTTCTATCTCACCCTCAGCATTTATTATTTTATCTACCAGTTGTGGTTGATATAAAGTCCCATTATTAGCAATAGAAGAAATCATAGTTATTAGCTGTAGAGGAGTGGTTTCTACTATCTGACCTATAGCCAGATGCAAGGAATTCCCCGGGTACCAGATTTCCCCTCTGGTTTTTTTCTTCCATTCATTATCAGGAACCAATCCTGTTTTTTCACCAGGCAAATCTATTCCAGTTTGACTACCGAGACCATATTGGCGTGCAGTCCAGGCCATTTTATCCCCACCATATTTATTATATAATTTATGTCCTAAT
Organism: Halothermotrichaceae bacterium; assembly: GCA_048623215.1. Lineage (GTDB taxonomy): Bacteria > Bacillota > Halanaerobiia > Halanaerobiales > DTU029 > JBMCBT01. Next base: position 9,329 of record JBMCBT010000028.1, on the reverse strand, counting down.
TCATAAAAAACAATATTATTAGATCTGGCAATAGATTTTGCAAAATCCATCTTTCCCTCGCCACCTTCATGCCAGTTTCTATATTCCCAGTCTTTAATAGTATAAACTCCCTTGTTATCAACAAAAACTGTATCCTCATTAATACCAAGATTTTCTACAGCAGCTGTTCCAGATACTAATTTAAAGATAGAACCAGGGTTAACCTCAGCCCTAATAGGACGATTTTCCAGTGGTTTAAAAGAATCATTTTGTAATTTTTTGTATTCATCACTGCTTATCCCTTCAACAAATTTCCGTACATCATATTTAGGAATACTGCTCATAGCCAGCACTGCACCATTATTGGGGTTCATAACAATAGCCGCAGCACCTGTAGGTGGAAATAAATCTTCTTCATCCTCTGAAATCTTACGCAGGTGATAAAAATGTTCTTCCAACCTTTCTTCTAAAAATTTCTGCAATTCAAAATCAAGATTAAGAACCAGGTCATTACCAGGCACTGGCGATTTTACTCCTAACGATTTTATTTTTTCGCTTTTACTATTAACTTCCAATTTTTCAATGCCAGGAGTGCCTTTTAAGTAAACTTCATATTCTTTTTCAAGCCCGGTTTTACCGACAAAATCCCCACCTTTATAATCATAACCTTCACTGGTTAATTTTTTTAATTCATCAATATTTATTTCTCCTACATAACCTAATAGATGGGGAGCAAAATCTCCATGCACATAATCTCTAATCGGGGATTCTTTAATAATAATACCAGGTAAATCATCAATATTTTCTTTTACAATAACATAAGTTTCTTTGTCTATATTTCTCTTTAAAATAATAGTTGAGGAATTATTATTAACTCCTCTCTGATAGTTTTCTTCCAGTCTTTTTTTTTCAAGAGAAGTTAACTTGCTTATTTTTTTAAGTAATGCTGATTCTGTAATTTGGCCAGGTAAAGCTTCAGGTAGTAAATATAGATTATATGCTATTTTATTATATACTAAAATATTATCATTACGGTCTATTATTTTACCACGTGGTGAACTAATTGAGGTTAACTGTATACGATTATCCTCTGATTTTTGATAATAGAAATTACCCATGACAAGCTGAAGATACCCAGCTCTAACTACCAGGACTCCCAGCAAAACAATCATAAATACCTTTAAAAAGAAAACCCTTTTATTCATAATAACTCCCTCCAGGGTCTTCTATTTTATAAAAAATATAATAAATGATTAAACCTAATAAGGCATTTAAGAACGCTTCCGGTAAAATCCTCTGTTTTAATACCTGAAGAAAACTAATATTAAAAATTAAATTCTCTGATAAAAAAATATAAACAATATCATGGATGACTGTATTAACAAAAATAATTAACGGAGCTATAAAATATCTTTCTTTAAAAACATTACCTTCCATTAATCCAGCCAGTCCACCAGTAAAAGTCTTCAGTATTGTAAAAACACCAAGTATTCCTCCCAAAAAGAGATCTTGAAATGTCCCTGCTATAAATCCAAAGCCAGCACCATATTTTGTTCCTAACAGCAAACCTAAAACGGTTATTATAATTAATAATAAATCTGGTTTAACAGCAAACAGTGGTAATTCAGGAGGGATTGAAAGCTGAATGATAAGTAATAAGATTAAACTAATTAAATAAATAAAAAATTTTTTAATCTTTAATCCCCCCTCCACTTTAGAATTCTTTTATAACCAGTACTTCTTCAATTGTTTTTGAATTCATAAATATTTCAACTTGAGCTCTTTGAGATAATCCATAATCATCCTGTTTAACTTCAACAACTTTTCCAATAGGCAGCCCTCTAGGGTATCTATTGGACAAACCAGATGTTACGATAATATCATCCTCTTTGATATCACCTTCCTGCCTCTTCTTATTCCAGGATATATCCTCCATTATATTTAGATCGCGATTATCCCCCTGGCCTTTTATCAGCCCAATGGCTCTGGAATTTTGCCTCTGTACAATTCCGCCAACTGTAAATCCCGGGTCATTTATTAATAAAACCTGTGAAGAATATGCACCTGCATAATCAATTTTACCAACAAGAGCACCACCATAAGTTATGACCGGCATATTAATATCAATACCATCTTTAGTGCCTTTATCTATTACAATTTTGTGATTCCAATAAGATGTACTATACCCAATTACTCTACAGCCAACACTCTCAAATGAAGTAAAACCTTCAAAGTTTAACAACTGCCTTAATCTCTGGTTTTGCAAGACCTGATACTCACTTTGTATTAACTTAGTCTCTAGCTGTGAAATTCTCTGCTTTAACCTCTGGTTTTCTTCAATCAATTGATTATTATTAACTATTGCATTCCAATGGTTTTTTACTGAATTACAGAAGTTATTATATCCTTCCAGAACAGGACTGATAATATTATAAACTCCACTTTCAATCCAGTTTAAGAAGGGAAGGTTAATGTTGGAAAAACTAATAACACCAAACCCTGCCACCACCAGAATCAAAGCTACAGAGATAATTAAAGTAGATTTACTAAATTTATTCAATCTACCACCCTCCTAAGATATTTTCTTTGGAGCAACTAATACTCTTTTCAATCTTTTTATTTCTTCCAGTGCAGTTCCTGTTCCCTGAACAACACAGTCAAGAGGATTTTCTGCTAAATGAACAGGCATCTGTGTTTCCTTTATTAAAAGATCATCCAGTCCATTTAATAAAGCTCCTCCTCCAGTTAAGACAATACCCCTATCCATAACATCTGCTGATAACTCGGGGGGGGTTTGTTCTAAAGTATATCTTACTGCTTCAACAATATGACTTACAGGTTCTTCTAATGCTTTACGAATTTCTTCAGACGTAATTTCTCTGGTCTTGGGGAGTCCGGTAACAAGGTCTCTCCCTCTAATTTCCTTAACTTTTTCTTCACCATTATCCTCTTTAATAGCTGAACCAATTTCAATTTTAATCTCCTCGGCAGTACGTTCTCCTATCATTAATTTATATTTCTTTTTTATATAATGGATAATTCCTTCATCCATCTCATCACCACCGATACGTATAGATCTACTGCTAACTATTCCCCCCAATGATATTACAGCTACTTCAGTGGTGCCACCACCAACATCTACCACCATATTTCCAGTCGGTTCATGTACAGGTAGACCTGCTCCAATAGCAGCAGCCATTGGTTCCTCAATCAAATAAGCCTCACGTGCTCCAGCATGAGTAGCAGCATCAAGTACTGCCCTTTTTTCTACTTCTGTAACACCAGATGGTACACAGATAATAATCCGTGGACGCACTAATTTACTCCTTTTATGTGCTTTAGTAATAAAATATCTAATCATCGTTTCCGTTACGTCAAAATCAGCAATAACTCCATCTTTCATAGGTCTAACAGCTGTGATACTTCCAGGTGTACGGCCGATCATTTTTTTAGCTTCATCACCTACAGCCAGAACATCTCCATCCTTTCCTCTTAAAGCAACTACAGATGGCTCTCTGGTTACAATCCCCTTACCTTTTATATATACTAATGTATTAGCTGTGCCAAGATCTATTCCCAAATCTCGTGAAAATGGTGCACTAATAAATTTAAAGACCATAATTAGTTCTCCTTTCTATACTCTATATTATTCCCTTTTCTTTCATACTGATATAAATTCCATCACCAATAATAATATGATCTAAAATGTCAATTCCTATTATCTGGCTTGATTTAATTAATCTTTTTGTAATATTTATATCATCACTACTGGGGTCAGGAACTCCACTAGGATGATTATGAATTAAAATAATTGCAGCAGCACTATGTCGAATTGCTTCTTTAAATACCTCTCTAGGATGTACTATAGAACTTGATAAACCTCCTTTGCTGATAGTAGGCATATTTATTACCTGGTTTTTTACATCAAGCAAAACAATTTTAAATATCTCCTGTGTTAAGTATCTTAACTCTGGCATAAGTAAACTAGCAATCTCATCAGGTGATTTAATTATGTTTTTATTTTCTCTGTCAAGCAAAGCCAACCGTTTTGCCATTTCTACTACAGATTTAATCTGAACTGCTTTAGCCTGCCCTATACCTTTTATCTTAGTTAGTTCGTTTATACTTAAGTAATTTAAAGATTTTAGACCTCCAAAATGATTCAATATATCCTGTGCTAATTCTACAGCAGTTCTTTCTTTATTTCCTATTCTAATAATTATTGCCAGCAGCTCTGCATTTGAGAGGCTTTCTGCTCCATATTTTTTTAATTTTTCACGCGGCCTATCTTCTTCCGGTAGTTCTTTAATGGTAAACCTATATTCTAATGCTCCCATATTATCTCTACTCCCTGTTAAATATTTTTTAATTAAACAACTGTGATCCATTTTGGGAGCTGATTTGTTTAAGTGTAAATCACAGCTGTAAATTAACTTGCGTAAAATATAATTACATGTGTAAAATTTAAAATACTTCTACCTCAAATTTTTTCAGCATTAATACAAGCTTATGAATAGGTAACCCCATAACAGTAAAATATGAGCCCTTAATTCTTTCAACAAAAATACCCCCCAGTCCCTGTATTCCATAAGCACCAGCTTTATCCATTGGTTCACCGGTAGTAACATAACCTCGAATTTCCTTTTCTGATATACTGCGCATAAAAACTTCTGTCTGGTCATAGTCTGTAACTATTTTATTATCTGTATTACAGACTGAAATTCCTGTAATAACAGTATGTTTATCTCCCTGAAGTTTCTTAAGGGTTTTAAAAGCTTGCTGCTGGTCTTGAGGTTTACCCAGTATTTTGCCATTATACAATACTATAGTATCGGCAGCAATTACCACAGTATCCTCAACAAGTCCAGCAACTTCCAATGCTTTAGCTTCTGCTAACTGCTGTACCATCTCTACAGGAGATAAATCAATATATTTTTCTTCATCTATTTTGCTGGGAACAACTGTAAAATTAAATCCCATTCTTTTCATTAATTCCTGTCTCCTAGGTGACATAGAGGCTAGAACAAGCTTAGACATCATGTACCTCCTTCATAATTTCAGCCGACAGATAATTGAGAGAAAAATGTGATACTAAACCTACACCAATACCAGTCGGTATAGCCAGTAATATTAAATACGGCAGGTAATAAAAAATACCTGGATTTGCTATAATAAAATTAGCAGTAATGATTTGAGCAAGATTATGAAAAACTGCTCCAACTACACTGACTCCAACAAGGCTGAATTGTTTTCTGAAAAGGTATAAAACAACAGCCATAGCAGTAAAACTCAAAACTCCACCACTAAAACTAAGATAAAAATTTATAGTCATAAAAGTTCCGGCCATCAGTGATCCCAGGATTATACGCAGTAATAATATTATAAAACCACCCTTAAATCCAAAAATAACTAATCCAACTAAACTAATTATATTGGCCAGACCTAGCCTGGCTCCCGGCACTACAGCAGTCATTGGAACCATACTTTCAACAAAATGAAGTATTAACCCCATAGATACCAATAGTCCTCCCAGGGTAATACTCCTGGTTTTATTCATATAAAATACCTCTTTCTTTCCTGGTTTAAAAATATTTATTGTTTATTAAAATATTCAATAAAGACTGGCAATAATCCTTTATCTTTCTATAAAAAACATTAGGTAAATATCGTTAAAAATCACATTATAATTGAATCACTTGAACTGGAAGATAAAGAGATAGATGTGTTTTTACATAACTTCTTTACCATGAAATACCATCCAGTTCTGCATCATTTTCATCTACAGCCTCTATCCAGACAGAGATTCTATTGGGCACACAAACAATTACCGGACCTTCCTTATCAATCCAACCAGTTTTTTCACATATCTTTTCCGGATCAGTTTCCGGTGCTTCTTTCACTCTAACTTTCCCATTATGAGCTTCAATTATACTTTTACCAATTGGTCCTTCTATTTTAACAATAATAGGCTCTTTTTTATAAGTATCAGCTAAAGGAATCTCCCGGCGGGGAGAACTGTGAGGCTGGATAACAATATTTTTTTCAGCATTGACAGGTTTAAAAAATAAATTTGTTACTGGAAAAACAATAAAGATTATATTCACAATTATTAGCAGTAGTATTAGGCCTTTATCATATATAGTTAAGAAATCCCACAGTCTTTTCATTTATTTTTATAATCCTTTCTATTATTGGTCTTAACCCATTTTAACACCTTTAAATATGATTATCAAATACCCTTTGATTAAAGTGATTTTTTTATTTTCTTCCATACTTGTTTTAATTCAGTAATTAGAGAGTCTTTAAGACTGTGGTCACTGTATATTAGTTCAACATAAAGACTGGTAATATAATTAACTTCTTCCTGGTTTTTTTTGTTAATTTTATTTATCTCTTCACTATATTCATAAGGTGTCTGATATCCCTTTTTTTTCATATTATACTTGACTGATATAAGTTTTAACATGGATTGATATATCTGTATAATAAGATTTTTAAAATTTGCTGACAGTTTTCTTGATTTTATATCTTTCGCCATGTTTTTTTCTTTTTCTTTCTGCTCTTTCTTTTTCTGATATGAACTTTTCCATGACTTCAGAGTATTTTTTTTCAATGATTTAATACTGGAAAACAGAAATTTTATAACATTTTTCAAACTAATTATAAACCGCCGGAAAAATTCAGGAACAGTTCTCCAGCTTTTAATCAGGTAAATGATAAAAACTATGATTGCAGCTATAGGTATTAATACCAATAGTATTTCACCTATTAAAAAAACAACACTCAAAAAAACTGATGCTTCTCTATCTACTTTTTCAACTTCAGCCTGTGTCTCTCTAATTCCACTACTGCTGCTCCCAATATTTTCTACTGACGAAGTTCTATCTCCATCCATAAATGACATCCACCAGTTACCAATATCTTTGTAATTAACAAAACCATAATTGGCAGGCATCACAGCAGCAAAAATTATCAGAGCAGCAACTAGCACAATTACCCCTTTAACCCAGTACCGTTTAACACTTGATAATATATCTGTACCCTCTATAAACCAATCCAGATGTAGTTTTTCATAATAACACAAACTGATAACAAGAAAATCCAAACCGATAATCAAACCAGTTAAAACTGATAACCTGACTGATAAACCACGGCGAATAAGAAATATTAATGCCAGTATGAAATTACTGTAAAAAAACATACTTATTATCTCTTTAATAATAGCAGGATAAGTAAAGCCTTTAATCAGACTTTCAATCTGCATATCCTTATCACTTTCCCGGCATTTTTTTACTGAATTTTTTTCCATGTAAAACCTATTAAATAAACTGGTTATACTAAAAATATTAAACCAGCCCAGGAAAGCTGTAACAAGCACTGCCCCAAAAATAAATATATATATATCACTATTTAATAGATAATAACATCCACTAAATCCAGCAAATTCAACCAGCAGCAGCAGGAGAGAACTGTTAATTTTTGATTTTACCTGGCTGCTGAAAATTGCTTCAATATAAAAAAGAAAAATAATAAGATAAGTCCAGAAACTTAAGGTGATATCAGGATAAAAGTTCAAAATAGTATCAATAACAGCTATAGTTAACAATGATATGAAAACCATAGTTAAAAAAGGATAAATAAACATATATTTTAAATTAAAACCGTGATCTTTATACTTCATAGAGGCCTACCTCCTTTCTGCTTTGATTAATGTTCTCAGTACAATATCTCTTTTTATAAATTTCTTTATACTGCATAAAGATCCTCCTCACTACTGACCTGATAAATAGTTAAAGGAGCAGTAAAAGGTAGATGTAAATACTGTTTATGAACTACCCTGCCGCCGACCAGTAACAGCTTAACACTATATCCCCGGGCAAGCAAATTTAAACACCAGTTGATAATTTTTTCAGTATCTGTCTTTGTAATAATAATGACAGTTGCACCCCATGATAAGTCCAGATTATGGTTAAAAAAAGTATCTATCTCTTCGTTTTCATCAAATTCTATTCTGGCCAGTATTTCAAGGATCTTCTGCAGATGCCCTTCTCCCTTGGCTGCTGGAGAGATAATCAGGTCATCACTAGCAGAAATAGGGTCTTTACCATTACTGATAAATTTAAAAATCTGTTTCTGCCGTGTTAAATATGCCCCAATAGAGGCAGCAGTAGTAATAGCCAACTCTGTATTGGGTTCCAGCCCGCTCAAACCATAACTTCCCTGGGCTAAATCCAGTACAACTGCTGTCTCTAAAGATACGGTAGATTCTGCTTTTCTGACTTTAATTTCCCCGGTTCTGGCTGTAGCTTTCCAGTGAACCTTATTCATCCGGTCTCCGGGTTGATACTCTCTAATACCTGCATTTTTTACCGGGTCTTTAAAAATCGGCTGAGGCCACTGCATCTTTCCATAGGGTATACGTGAAGGCAGACCTAATTCTGCTAATGATAAAATTTTGGGGAAAACGAAAAAGGACTCTTCCTCAACTACATCACCAATATCCTTATACCCAAAAATATCCCCGGATCTCCATCTTAATGGACCAAGCGTATAATATCCCCGTCTCTTACCTCTTAATTCAAACTCTCTGGTAATAGTTTCACCACTGCCCAGCTGTACTACAGAGTTATGACGTAAAGTTGTTAATTTTATAGGTAATATCTCATTTACCTTCACCCAGAAGACAGGGATTTTACCCTGATTAGACATTTCAATACGGCAGCTGGTTTTTTCTTTTAAAAATATATGACTATCGTCAATACTATGTGTTATTGATAGATTATTCCTGATATTATTATTATATATTTTTAACATAATTGATAAACCAACAAATATATAGGTAAGATAGTAAAGTATATATGTTTCTGTAATCATCCCAACTAAAAATATGATCATGCCCAATACTAACAAACTACTCATAGGATTACACCCCTACAGGAATATCTATTTTTTTAATTATTTTATCTGTAATATTAGTTACTTTTATACCGCGTAGCTGACTATCAGATCTTATAATAAGTCTGTGGTCCAACACATTATGAAAAACGTCCTTAATATCATCAGGTATCACATAATCTCTACCGTCAACTGCAGCCCATGCCTGACTCATTTTAAAAAGTCCAATACTACCACGGGGGCTGGCGCCGAGTTCAATATCTGAATGCTTACGTGTAGCTTTGACTATCTCTACAATATATCGAGAAACCTTGTCCTCAACATGAATATCTTTAATATCCTGCTGTAATTCCACAAATTTACTATCACTAATAACTGGCTCAAGGGTTGTTACTGGATGCTGATACTGTACACTTTTTAAGATATTTACTTCATCTTCAAATTCGGGATAATCA
>JBMCBT010000027.1:0-25146 GCA_048623215.1 Halothermotrichaceae bacterium | reverse complement strand
CAGGGGAAAGGTTCCTTCTGATTCAATGGGATTCTGGGTAGCCATTACTATAAATGGTTTAGCCATCTCTCTAGTTACACCTTCTACAGTTATCTGATTTTCTGCCATGCTTTCCAGCAGACTGGACTGAGTTCTGGGAGTAGCCCTGTTAATTTCATCAGCCAGTACTATCTGTGATAAAATCGGACCAGCCTTAAACTCAAATTCATTTGTTTTCTGATTGTAGATAGAAACTCCTGTTACATCTGATGGAAGCAGGTCAGGGGTAAACTGAATCCTTTTAAAAGAACAACCGATACTTCTGGCCAATGAACGGGCCAGTATAGTTTTACCCACCCCCGGGACATCTTCAAAAATAATATGCCCTTCAGCTAACATTGCAGCTAAAGCTAATTTTACTACTCTGGTCTTTCCAATAATAACCTTTTCTACATTATTAATAATACTGTTAATTTTTTTCTGCATTTCAATGTCCTCCTTCAGATATATTAACTAATTCGTTTCTTTTCTTATAATAATAGTAACTTCATATTATATTCTATCATAGAGTAGAGATAAATCAAAAACTATTAAGGAAAAGAGGATGCCTCACAGCATCCTCTTAAAATATATATTTAGTTTACTATATATTATATATTCTATTCTTCATCCTCATACTTAACTTCAATAGCACCCTCTACCTTACAGACATCATCACAGATACCACATTTTATACATACTTCCGGGTCTATTTCATGTTTTTGTTTCAGCTCACCCGAAATAGCCTCTACAGGACACTCCTGAGCACAGCGGGTACAGCCGACACAGTTGTCTGTTATTTCAATTTCCTTAATCCTTCTAGCTTCAAACTCAATAGCACCAGTTGGACATTTTTCTGCACAGAGCCCACAGTTATTACATTTATCATAATCAATCACTGCAAGATTATCTTCCATAGTTATAGCATCAACTGGACATACTTTAGCACATATACCACAACCGATACAGCCAACTTCACAGATTTTGCGGACAATTTTACCCTGTTCATAAGAACGACATCTGATATGGTTTTTAGATGACATTGGTGCCAGGGTAATTACATTACGCGGACACTCTTCTACACATTTACCACAACCGGTACATTTATCAGGGTCTATCTCCGGTAAACCATTTTCATTCATAACAATTGCATCAAAGGGACATACTGCCGCACAGTCTCCCAGTCCTAAACATCCGTACTGACAGGATTTAGTACCACCACTGACCATATCAGCAGCCTTACAGCTTTGTATTCCCTGATATTCTGCCAGACGCTGGGTTTCTTTCCAGCCGCCCTGACATAAAACCTGGGCAATTACCTTTTCTTCAGAACTGGATTCCAATCCCATTATATCGGCTAATAATCTGGCTGTTTTCTCACCACCAACAGGACAGCCGTCAACCGGTGCTTCCCCGGCAACAACAGCTTCTGCAAAAGCACTACAGCCGGCATAACCACAGGCACCACAATTAGCACCGGGTAATGCCTCTTCTGCCTGTTCAATTCTCTCATCCTGTTCAACACTAAATTTGACGGATGCAAAACCCAGGCCAGCAGCAAGCAAAGCCCCAAGTCCACCCATACTTACTAAAGAATATATATATACTGGTTCCACTTAATTCACCTCCAGAATTTACACCTCTGAACTTGATAGGAGTAATTTTATAACATTTAATATTAACTTTTAATTAATACATTTACTTTTAGATTAAATCTACATCATCTAAATAATCTCTATATTATATAGAAATTAGCCCAGAAAAACCCATAAATGCCATGGCCATAATCCCTGCAATAATAAGGGTTATCGGTACTCCTTTTAGAGCTTCAGGAACATCTGCAAACTGGAGAGTTTCCCGTAGACCAGCCATCAGTACAATAGCCAGTGTAAATCCTATCCCAGCTGCAAAACCAAAAACTACACTTTCAATAAAGTTATAGCCATTTAAAGGAATCAATAGTGCTAACCCTAAAATAGCACAATTAGTTGTAATCAATGGTAGAAAAATACCAAGTGCTTTATATAAAACAGGACTGGTTTTTTTAATAAACATTTCTACAAATTGAACCAGTGAAGCAATTACTATTATAAAAGAAACATACTGTAAAAATGGTAGATTATATGCTTCCAATATAAAAGTATTAATTAGCCAGGTAGCCATACCTGTTAATGTCATAACAAAGGTTGTGGCCAGCCCCATACTAAAAGCAGTTTCTACATGTTTGGAGACACCAAGAAATGGACAAATTCCCAGAAACTTAATCAAAATAAAATTGTTAACAAGTACAGTACTTATAAACAAGAGAATAATTCGGGTAAATTGTTCCATCTTAGTTCACCCCTTTTCTTCTGGTTATATAATTCATAATACCTATTAAAATACCAAGGGAAATAAAGGCACCTGCTGGTAATATCATAATAATCATCTGCTGATACCAGCCGCCATTTTGAACCAGTTGAAATACCTGGAAACCGAAAATACTGCCATATCCCAGTAATTCACGGACTATACTTAAAAGTACTAAAGCCCAGGTAAAACCAATTCCCATTCCAAGCGCATCGGCAATAGAGCGATGAACTGGATTCTGTGAAGCAAAAGCTTCCTGTCTACCCAGTATCAAACAATTAACTACAATTAAAGGGACAAACAAACTTAAGGAAGCTGCAATCCCTGGTAAAAAAGCCTTTAAAAAATAATCCACAAAAGTAACAAATGTAGCAATTATTAAAATATAACTTGGTATCCTGACATTATTAGGTATTAATTTTTTTATAATAGATATCACAATCTCTGAAGCCAGCAGTACAAAAGATGTTGCCAGCCCCATGGCCAATCCATTGACTGCTGTATTGGTAACAGCCAGTGTTGGACACATACCTATTACCAGTTTAAAAATGGGGTTTTCTCTCCAGAGACCATTGGTAAAATCCTTAATTATCTGCATTAACCTTCCCCCCCATAATACTTCTGCACGTCTTCAACAGCCTTTTCCACAAGCCTTGTCACACTTTTTGATGAAATAGTAGCACCAGAAATAGCCTCTACATCCAGTGACCGAGAAGGATTTTCTACTTTTCTTTTTACTACCTGATACTCCCCAAACTTTTTATCCTTAAAATTACTGCGGAAATTATTTGTTTCGATATTAGCACCTAACCCCGGTGTCTCAGAATGATTTAGTATTTGAATAGCAGTAATTTTATCTTCAGCAGGTATAAAGCCTATCATCATCTTTATCTGGCCTGAATAGCCCGCCCCACTGATCTCATATGCTATTTCACCTAATCTATTTCCTTCGAAAAATACTTTTCCCTCTTTTTTAACTTCGTTATAATCATCTGATTCCTGTAAAACAGTCATGATAGCTTTTTTCTGTTTTTCTCTTTCATGTTGATCAATTTTAGGTTTAGTCCATTGATATACAGATGATAATACTAAAGCTGAAATTAGCCCAAGAACAGTTAACGTAATTATTAATCTTTTCATTATTTCTTCACCTCGCCAAAACTCCTGGGTCTTGTAAAACGATTAAGAAGTGGTACTGTAGTATTCATTAATAGAATGGAAAATAAAACTCCCTCAGGATAACTTTGACCAAGACGAATTACAACTACAATAATTCCTGCACCCAGCCCAAATAACCAGCGTCCTTTTTTGGTAATAGGTGAAGTTACCATATCAGTAGCCATATAAAAAGCTCCCAGGATAAGGCCTCCAGCTAATACTGCAAAAACTGGGTCTTTACCTAAAATAAAAGATAAGACAAAAACAGTCCCTACCATAGAGACAGGTATTCTCCAGTTAAGATAACCTTTGTATATCAAATATGCTGCTCCCAATAATAATACAAACGCAGATGTTTCACCAAGAGAGCCGCCGATATTTCCCATAAATAGCTGCCAGTATGGAGTAAGCACTTCTTCACTCTGCATTAAAGCTAAGGGAGTAGAAGATGTCATAACATCCATACCTGTACTGGGATCAATTCCTGTATTAAGATACTCAGTCCATTTTGTCATCGGCCCGGAATAGGCAACAAGCAAAAATGCCCTGCCGACAAGTGCAGGATTAAATGGATTATAACCCAGCCCTCCAAAAACCTGTTTGCCTAACCCGATAGCAACTATGCTACCAAGTAATGCCATCCACAAAGGAACGGTAGGAGGTAAAGTTAAAGCAAGTAGTATACCGGTAATAACAGCACTTCCGTCACCTATAGTAACACTTTTACCCCGTATCTTTTGAAATACATATTCTGTCAAAACAGAACCTAATACTGTAACTAAAATAATAAAAAATGCCTGCATTTTAAATATATATATAGCAGCTATAACAGCTGGCAATAATGCAAGAACTACTGACCACATTATCTGGTTAACGGTAGTATTATCTCTAACATGAGGTGAAGAAGATACTACCAATTGTTCTCTCATCATAGTATAACCCCTCCTAATCCTTTTTCCTCTTATTAGCAGTTACCTCAGCCTTGCCCAGCTTGATATACTGCATCAGTGGTCTGTTTGATGGACAAATATATGAACAGGAACCACATTCAATACAATTTAATACCGGTAATTTATCTAAATCCTCATACATTTCGTGTTTACTATAGTTTGCCAGTGTAACCGGCATTAAAAATTGTGGACAAACATCAATACACCTGGCACACTTTATACAGGGTTGAGGTTCAATATTTTCAACTTCAGAATCCTGAAATACCACTATGCCGGATGTTCCTTTAACAACAGGCACATCAGTTGTTGGTTGTGCAAATCCAGTCATAGGTCCACCCATTATAGTTTTTCCAGGTTTACCCTGATAACCGCCTGCTTCTTCTATCAATTCTTTCATAGAAGTACCTATTCGATAAATCAAGTTCGACGGTTCATTGACACCTTTACCAGTTACTGTCATTCCACTTTCAAATAAAGGAAGCCCTTTCTGGATAGCATCAGCAACTGATACAGCAGTTGTTATGTTATTAACTACTACACCTACATCAAGCGGTAAGCCTCCAGCAGGCACCTCTCTATCAAGTATAGCCTTTATTAACATTTTCTCTCCACCCTGAGGGTATTTAGTCTCAAGAACTTTTACTTCAATATTCTCTTCATTCTTAAGCTCTTTCTTCATAGACTCAACTGCTTCTGGTTTGTTTTCTTCAATCCCGATAAAACCTTTTTTGGCCTCAGTGGCTTTCATAAGTGCTTTCATACCGTATACAATATCTCCAGGTCTTTCTATCATCATTCTAAAATCCACAGTTAAATATGGTTCACATTCAGCACCATTTAAAATGAAATATTCTACATTTTTTTCCTCAGGTACTGCTAACTTCACATGTGTTGGAAACATTGCTCCACCTAATCCTACAATACCAGCATCACGAACTATTTGCTTAATATCAGCAGGACTTAAATCTTTTATATCTCCTTTGGGTTTAATTTCTTCTGATAATTTATCTTCATCATCTGCTTCAATTATAATTGCCTGTGCACGCTTACCAACAGGTGGGGACGCAATTTCTTTTATCTCCTTAACTACTCCTGACACTGATGCATGAATTGGTGCAGATACAAAACTATCAGCATCAGCTATTTTTTGTCCCAGGTCTACATGTTCTCCTTTTTTGACAAGCGGTTTACAGGGAGCACCGATATGATGTTGTAGTGGTATTGTAACTACAGACGGTCTTTTTGCTTTTCTAAAGGGGTTATCTCTACTCAATTCCTTATTATACTCCAGATGAATCCCCTGTTTAAAAGTTGATACACTCATTATAATTTCACCCCTTTTTCTATAAAAAATAATCTAATCTATAACATAATACAAGCATTATTTTGTATTACTGCTGGCAGACATCTAGAACTCTACAAAAAAATACTACACATATTATAACGTATCTCCGGGACAAAAACAACCTAAAAAAAATACCCACTTAAATTAGTGGGTGATAAAGGCCTGGTATCCAAGGTTTTCTATTTTTTTCTCAGTCTCTTTAGCTTCTGACTTATTATCTGTTGCCCCCAGTTGAACCTTATATGGAACTCCTTCTGTTACAATAGCCTGAAACCCTTTTGCTTCTAATTCCTGTTTTAAGGTTAAGGCATTTTGCCGGTTATTAAATGCACCTACCTGAACAACAAACACATCCTGGCCTTTTATACTATTGGATTCATCTGTATCCAGGCTGTTGTCAGTCTTTTCCTGATTAAGATAAGTCATACTATCATCAGTATCATCATCTTCTAAAACAATTTCTTCTTCCACAATTGTATTATCGTCAGAATTATCTTCCTCAGTATTTTCAACTACCTGTTGAGCCTCCGGTACATCTCCTGTAACTACCTGAATGACCCAATTTCCTAAAAGATAACCTACAAATAATCCCAGTAAGGCTAAAATAATCACAGCAACAGTTATTGAAAAATTGCTGCTTCTTTCCATATAGATCACTCCCTTCTTTACTACTATTATGACAATAACTCATAATTTATACCTTGTTTAAGTATCTTTTTACTAACTTGTTGGCTTTGGCTGCGGTATATAAAGAACCAGTAACACAGATAATATCACTCCTTTTAGCATTCTTTAAAACATATTTAACAGCCTTATTAAGTGATAAAACTTTTTTAACATCAATATTATTCTGCCGGCAGTATTTTTCAAGTATATCAGGGTGTAGAGCTCGAGGTTTATCATTTTTACTGACCATTAATTTTACATTACTTTTATAGGTTAATTTGTTAATCATCCCCTGATAATTTTTATTTTTCAGTACAGCAAATATAAAATAAATCTGCTGGTTTTTACTGGTTGCTGATTTTAAAAATTCTATCAGCCCCGATACCCCTTCAACATTGTGAGCACCATCACATATAATGTAGGGATTTTTCGATACGACCTCAATCCGGGCCGGAATATATGCTTTTTCCAGCCCCTTTGTTACTGCTTTTTTACCAAGTGGTAATATATCTTCCAATTCTATTACAGTTGTAATAGCCGTAATAGCATTTCTTACCTGATGTTTTCCCTTAAGCTGAATCTGATATTCCCCTGTTTCAGTTATGCTAATTTCACCATTTTTTTCCACATCTAACTTTACTTTAGACTTAACTTCAGGTTTTATGCCACTATATTTTAGATTAAATACCTGGCCATCAAGTGTAGTTTGTTTAATGCTATACTGATAAAGCTTATCTATACTTTTCAATTCTGCCTGTTTCTTAACAGCCTCATTTTTTATTATTTTAATTATATTTTTATCTTTTGCAGCCGTAATTACAGGACATTTTTCTTTAATAATTCCCGCTTTTTCTACAGCTATTTTTTCTTCTGTATCACCCAGTATTTCAGTATGTTCAAGGCTGATACTGGTAATTATACTAACCAGTGGTGATTTAATAACATTAGTAGCATCAAGCCTACCCCCCAGGCCTACTTCCAGTAAAAGCAAATCAACTTCCATTTTATAAAAATATAAAAATCCAATAGCTGTCACAATTTCAAAATAACTGGGTTTACCCAGTTTAGTGGCAGTGATATCTTTCACAACTGGCTTGATTAATTCTACTACTTCTTGTAATTCTTCCCTTTTTATAGGAATATCATTAATTACCATTCTTTCATTAAAATGATAAAGATGGGGAGAACTATATACTCCAACAGTATACCCAGCTTCCTTATATATACTTTTAAGAAAGGCTATAGTTGAGCCCTTACCATTACTACCGGCTACATGAATAGTTTTTATTTTATTTTCAGGATGACCAAATGGTTTTAAAAGTGCCCTGATTCTTTCCAGTCCCGGTTTATATCCTCCCTTACTGCCGAAATGGATAAAACTATTAATATATTTATATGGATCCATATTTATTCACCTCATTTAATAACACTACTTTAATATACTACATCTTACAACAAATCATATTAGACAGTGGCTCAAAAACTACAGTTTTACTTGAAAAATAAGCTATATTTTTATAGAATAAAACTACCAGACTTATTATGAAATTTTAAAATATATTTTAAGAGGTGTCTTATGCCAATTTTAAATATTTCTTTACTTTCACTATTAGTAGCACAGTTTTTAAAATTATTTACCAAATACCCTTTTGATATTACCAGAATCATTGGTTCAGGTGGTATGCCCAGCTCTCATGCTTCATTTGTCTCCACTCTTTCCACTTCTATCGGACTAAAATATGGTTTTCAGTCTGATTTATTTGCTATTGTAACAGTCTTTTCATTAATAATTATCTATGATGCTGGTGGAGTAAGAAGAGCGGTTGGAAAACAGGCAAATGTTTTAAACAAACTTATAAACCATCTTGAGCTAAAAAAAACAAATCTTAAAAAAGAAAAAGACCTGATTCTTGAGGATCTAAAAGAATTAATTGGGCACACACCAATTGAAGTATTTGCCGGTATACTGCTGGGTATATCCATTGCTTTAATTAATAATATTTTTTAAATATGCCACTGCCTCATCTCTGGTTTTGATAATATCCAGAGCCTGAGCAGTTTTTACTTTTATCAATAAGCGGCCAATTTCCGGCCCTTCTGATAGGTTAAATAGTTCTATAATATCAGCTCCAGTTAATAATAAAATCTCTGTCCTGGCTGTATATTTATCATACTCTGCTAACATACCTTTAATAAAATTTCTATATTTAACTATTTCATCATCTCTTTTATTAATTAACATAGAACTGGTTTTATCAGCCAATGATAAAACTAAAACAGGTATTGATAATTTTCCGGCATCTCTGTAAAAACGAACTTTTCCTTTTATGGTCAGATTATCAGCCAGATATAGCATCATCGGTCTCATATGATATCTAATAATACCTGTAATATATTTTATTTCCGACCTGCTAAATTTTAATCTTCTTAACTGATATTTCATCACATCAGCACCAACTTTTTCATGTCCATAATAATGTATCCTATCACCTTTTTTATGCCTGGCTTTCACTTTACCAATATCATGAAATAAAGCAGCTAATTTTAACATATAAATGTTTTTTTCAGAAATTAGTTTTGAGAAATATAATTTTTCCAGTACTTTTTCAAGCTCTTTTAAAGCCAAACAGCTGTGTTTCCAGGCATTTTCACTATGATATTTGTTTTTACCAGTCTGCTTAAGAGCATCAACAGGATTAACTAAAGCAGAAATAAGATTAAATTTATCTTCTATATCTGCTATAACTTCAGCTATTTTTTTCTCCCTGAAAATTTCCACTATCTCTTTATGTATTCTTTCAGCAGCTGCACTGTTACTTAGTGAATAATCTCTTATAAGTAACTTCTCTAAACGTTTTGTGAACCCAAAACCATAAACTACTCTAAATCTTAAAGCTCGCCATATTCTCAAAGGATCATCTCTAAAAACACCATCTGATACTACCTCTAATTTTCTTTCCTGTAGATCTGTTAAACCACCGGTCGGGTCAATTAGTTTGTTACTAATATTATTAAAAGAAAATATATTTTCTAAATCTTTATTAACTAATTCATTAAGGGAGATTCCAATTGCATTTATCGTAAAATCTCTACTTAACAAATCTTCTTCTATATTATTTCCTGTCATTTTTGTAAAGTCAAATATAATACCGTCTTTTATAACCACTCTAAAAATCTGGCGGCTTTCATCTAAAATAACCAGTGACCCCTTAATATCATCAGCAAAATAGCGGGCTATCTTTTCTACCCGCCTATTCAGTACCAGGTCTATATCTTCCGTCTTTTGATTAATAAAATAATCCCTGACAGCACCGCCTACCATATATACCTCTGTCTTTTCCCTATTACATATATTATTTATTTTTTTAATATAATCTGACAGAATTTGCATTAATGTCACCCGGCTTATTTATATATCTATTTTATATAATTCGACTATAATCTTGAATATCCTGCCTTATATTATATCACAAATTATATGAAATATTAAAAAGCTCCGATAAAACACGCCGGAGCTTTTTGATTCTTATCAATTTTAAGTTATTATAGACTTGACGCTTAAATTATAAAAATTTAGGTAGAATTTCTCTAACTCTATTATACCTTCAAAACCAAAACATTTTTTTAGCTATCATTGATTCAAGCTAAAATGTTTATCATAAACCAAATAAGCCATTCCATTTATTACAGCTGAACCATTCAATTTGCTGAATTTTACAGTGGTTTTATCTAAAGAAACAGATAAAGCCTCTTCTTCTACAATACGAATAATCTCATCATATATATATTCTTTAATTTTTGTTATATTCTTACCACCAAGTATTAGATACTGTGGGCTAAGACTGTTGATAATATTTACTAATCCTGTTCCAATATTTTCTCCAGTCTCTTTTAGTACATTTTTAATATCATCATTACCTTTTACCAGTATATTATAGATTTCATCCATATCTACATTAATTTTTAAAATGTTATTAACTTTATCTATAATATAATTTTCTGAAGCCAGAGTTTCCCAACAACCTTTATTACCACAGTGGCAGAGTGGACCAGAACTATCAATTATTATATGCCCAAATTCCCCGGCATTACCACTAGAGCCTGTATATAGATTACCGTTAAAGATCATCCCACAACCAATACCTTCATTGATAGATACATATACCATACTATTAGCTTCTGGGTAACCATATTCCTTTTCTCCAATAACTGCACCATTGGCCTCATTCTCAATAATTACCTCTATATCAACTTTTTCATTAATAATGTCAGCAACTGGAATATTACTCCAGCCTAGATTAGGTGCAAAAACCAATGATTTTTTATGACGATCAATTTGTCCAGGAACCGAAACTCCTATACCAATAATAATTTCCTGCGGAATATCATACTCTGATATCATATTTTCAATTTCATTAATTGCCCTATTAATCATCTCTACTGGCTTCCCTACTATGGGAAAAGATGTCCTTGTTTCAATTAGTAATTTTAAATTAAACATAACAACCTCAATCTGCTTTACTTCTATAGAAATTACAAATATATAGGCTTTATCTGGATTAATAGTTAGATAAACAGGTTTCCTGCCTCCAGTAGAGTCACCTTTTTCTGTTTCAATTATATAACCACTTTCCAGCAGACTTTTTACATGGTTGGTTACTGTAGCTGAACTATAATCAGTATTATTTGCTAATTGTTTACGGGAGATAGGACCATATTTATGTATCAATTTAAAAATACTAAATTGATTTAAATCTCTAATATAAAAAGAATTTCCTACTTTAATGTCATTATTTTTCATATTTATTATAACCTTCTTTATGAATACTTTATTTAAGTCTTAAATTTTCTTATATACAATAATAATATATTTTTATGGGGGTGTCAAGAAAACAAAAACAATATAAAAGCCTCACTCAGCTAAGAGAATAGATATCGATATATTTCTTAAAAATCTAATTTGGTAAATTGCTTTCTTTTTTCTGGGTAACAGTTATCTTATCTCCATCTTTTATAAATTCTTCCATTCCAGCTGGCTTACCATTCACTGTTATTTTAAAATTATCTATAAATGGTGTTACGGTAAAGTTTACAAAATCAAATACATATTTTATACTCACAGCTCTATTTTTATATACTATCTCATCACCTGATTCTATCTCATAATCCAGGCCAACCTTTTTCTTATTACAATATATATTACCCTTAACAGGTATCTCAAGCTGACTTCCGTTAAAAATTATAGAAATACTATCCTTAAAGTTTTCATCCATTACTTCCTTTAAGGTAAGAGGTTTTTCCTGAAATTTTATTACTTCAAGTTCCATATCATCTACCAGGGGGATATCAAGATCTACTGGCACACTATTGTATAAAACCAGTATTTCTTCCTCAGGTAGATATTTTTTTTCACCATTAACCTTATAGTATATATACTGATTTTGAAAAGAATCAATATCAAGACCATATATCTGTTCAAGTACTTCCCTTACATTTCCGGGCATAACATAATTTATCTCTGCACCATCTTTTATTTTTGTATCCAGGTCTACTTTTCGCCCATTTTGGTATATTTCCGGTTTTAAATCAATTTCATTACCATTTATATATATCATTTTTCTATTATCAATATCAGGTATTACATCAGCAATAACACCTTTTGCATCAACTCCTTCTTTTCCAGACTTAAATATAATCTCATCACCATCATCAACTATTTTTTCCAGGTCATTTACTTCCTGATTATTTAATAAAACAGTACCAGGTGTTCCCATCTCTCCTTTGATTACTTTAATATTACCATTTACAGTACAGGTTAAACCCATACCTGGAAGACCCTGCAATTTTCGCAGGTCAATCTCTGCACTAATCAGTGCATCAGCCAAAGTTGCTTTGTTTAAAGTAAATAATTGATATTTATTACCATTAACCTTAATGTCTATAAAATTAGCACTACTTGTATTTTGATGAGCGGAAAGAGCAATACCAATAGGTGTATTAACCTGGGCAGTACTTAGATCTGGCACTTCCCCTTTTACATTGGCTATATCTTTATACTCCTTAATACCAATCCGGCTGCGGTCAATATCCATAAACCGGGCTAATTCATCCAAAAGACCGGGAGTCAAACTGCCTCCTCCTACACAGATTAAAGCCTGTGGTTTCTTTTTGTTTAATGTCATTATTACTTCACTGATTTGAGAAGCAAGACTTTCAATAACTGATTTTATTGCTGTTACAGCCTCCCGGTTATTAACTACAACATCCTGGCTTAATATATTTTTTACCATTACTTCCTCATTCTGACTTAATTCACACTTAAGCTTCTCACCGGTTTTATAATCAAGTAAATAATTTTCAGCTAATGCTTCAGTTATTTCATCACCGGCAACTGGTACCATGGCATAGGCTATCATAGAACCACCTTTAGTTAAAGCAATGTCAGATGTGCCGGCACCAATATCTACAAGAGCCAGATTAAAATTATACATATCTTTAGGTATAACCACATTGGCAGCTGCAATCGGCTCTAAAGTAAGATATTCAACTTTAAGCTCAGCCTTATTAATTACAGATAATAACGATTCAACTACAACTCTTGGTAAAAAAGTAGCAATTATTTTAGTCTGAATTATTTGACCTTTTTGTCCTTCAAGATTCCCGATTGTCATTCCATCAAGTATATATTCTTTAACACTATACCCGACAAAATGATAATCTCTGGTATTCATATCATCTGTGTCAGAAACCAGTTTTTTCTGTGCTTTCTGCACAGCACTAAATTCTAAATTTTGCACATCTTCTTCAGTAATAAGTCTTTTTTCTTCCAGTTCAATTTTATTATTATAATTGACTGTCTTCAGAGCACGTCCTGCTGCAGCAATGGCTACTCTTTCAAGTTTTATATCAATTTTATCTTCAAGTATATTTTTTACTTTTTTTACCTGATTAGCTACCAGGTTTACATTATGTATTTGCCCATCAAGCATAGCCCTTTCTTCATGTTCTTCAACATGAGAATCCAGTATTTGATAATAACCATCTTTATATTCAAGAACAAGACCAATAACAGTTCTAGTTCCAATATCAAGTGTAAATATTAAATCACCCTGTTGGTCCATAATACTCCCCCCCGGAATTACAAAAAATTAGATATCACTTACATAATTCGATTAATATCTAAAATTTCCTGCTTATAAAAAAAAGAACTGGTTTATCACCAGTCTTTTTTAGCTGACCATATCACCATACGGTATAATAACTCCTCAAAAGCAGGGTTATACCAGGCCCTACCATCATGGCCCAGAGCACAGTAACATATTTTACCTTTATCCAATCTCTTTATATAAATCATTGGATAATATTTTCCATCCTGTTCTGCCTGAGCTAATACAGTATCTACCTTATCAGTGTATTCTGTCACATATAATTCATCATCTATTTTAAAATCTTCCATGTTTTCAGTAATAAAATGTTGCTCTTCTGTAAATTCAACAGTAAATCTCTTAAAGGGATCATGTCTGATAAATTCACTACCAATAAGTTTTAAAAATAATTCCTGATCAGAACCTTCAATAGCATTTACTGCATGGAGTGGTATAAAACCCATACCCTCGGCAACCCTATCTCTCAAAGCCTGCTGTTCTTCTTTCGTTAAAAGTTTGTTTTGGGTGTAAAAGATACAGACATCATATTCGTTAATCTGTTCCCGACACAAAATAGAAAAGTCCTGGCTATATTCAGCAAGAATCCCTCTGGAGATAAGATATTTCTGCATTACCTGTCCAGCTGTTAAAACATCATGATACCTGTCATTTCCACCTACAAGAATTAAAACTTTTTCCATTAATATAATCACCTCGTGTTTTTTAAGAAGCATGAAATTATTTTAACTACTTTTTTCTACTAATTATTATCTTCTAAATATCTTATCTTTTAACTCTTCCAGAGGCATTACCAGCTGCAAGTGTTTCTACTTCTTCAACACTTACATGGTTAAAATCACCTGGAATTGATTGTTTCAAACAGGAGGCTGCTGCACCAAACTCGGCCGCCTGCTGCATCGCTTTTCCTGCAAGTAGTGAATAAATTAAACCACCAGCAAAAGAGTCTCCTCCACCTACTCTATCGACAATATGAATATCATATTTACTTGACTGAACAAAACTATTTCCATCATATAGTACTACCAGCCAGCCGTTATCAGAAGCACTATGACTAATTCTTAAATGACTGCCTACCATTTCCAGATCAAATCTATCCATCAACTGCTGAGCTACATCTTTAAACCCCTCTACATTTATCTCTCCACTGGTTATATCAGAACCACTTTTAATATCAAAGACCATTTCAGCATCTTCCTCATTGGCAATACAGACATCAACATATTCCATTATTTTTGCCATAACTTTACCGGCTCTTTCTCTGCTCCACAGTTTAGCCCGGTAATTGAGATCACAGCTAACTTTTACATCATTTGCTTTTGCTGCTTTTACAGCTGCTAATGTGATGTCTGACATATTTTCACTAAGTGCTGGTGTTATACCGGTAGTATGAAACCACTCAGCATCTGCAAAGATTTTATCCCAGTCAAAATCATCAGCATCAGCTTCAGCTATGGCTGAATAAGCTCTATCATAGATTACATTGGAGGGACGTTGACTGGCACCATTTTCACAGTAGTATATGCCTAGACGCTTTCCACCTCTGGCTATATAATCAGTCTTTACTCCAAAACGTCTGACTTCATTAAGTGCAGCCTGACCAACAGGATTTTCCGGAAGTTTTGTTACAAAATAGGTATCAAGTCCATAATTGGCTAAAGATACAGCTGCATTGGCTTCCCCTCCACCATAGATAATATTAAACTTATCTGCCTGCTCAATCCTTTTAATATCCGGTGGTGTCAGCCTTAACATTATCTCTCCAAAAGTAACAACTTTTTTGGTCATCTATATACACTTCCTTTTTCTTCACTTATTCTTTTTACAAATTCCGCTGCAGTTCTGGTAACTTCCTCGTAATCACCCTTTTTGGCTCCTGCAGTCAGGGAACTACCCACTCCGACTGCAAAACTACCGGCATTCATCCATTCCTTTACATTATCAAGGTTTACTCCACCTGTCGGCAGTAGTGGTGCCTGTGGAATCGGTCCCTTTATAGATTTTATTATTTTAGGTCCAAACAGACTGGCCGGAAATATTTTGCAAATATCAGCACCGGCCTGCATAGCAGTCAGCACTTCATTTACTGTCATACAGCCGGGCATAACTATTTTTTGATAATTATTACATAGTTTAACAGTAGCTCTATCAAATATTGGGGCTACAATATATTCAGCCCCAGCCAACAGACAGGCTCTGGCTGTTTCACTATCAATCACTGAACCTGCGCCAATCAATATTTCATCAGGATTATATGTATTAGATAGTTCTTTAATAACATCCACAGCTCCAGGTACAGTCATAGTTATTTCAATAGCATTGATACCACCGGCTTTAACTGCATCTGCAATCTTTACAGCCTGTTCGGCATTTTCAGCCCTGACCACTGCCACAATACCACTTTCTTCTATCCTTTTTAAATTCTCCATTTTATCAAGCATATTTATCCTCCTTTATTAACTATAAGTTTATATCCTCTAATTTAACTTGCAATTTATATTTTATTATTTATCTGATATTTTTTACTGACTATTGATATTTATCACAACTTATTATTTACCTTCCAGTATAGACTTTGGATTACGATAACATAATTGTTTAATTAGTTCTAAACTGTTATCTAAAGGAATCTGCCCCCTTTTAACCATATTCCCCACAACATTGGCCAGAACCCGTCTGAAAACTTCAGTTCTGGAGCCATAAGACATTAGTTTGCGTGAATCAGTTACCATTCCCGGCTGAATGCTTAAAAGATCTACTGTTGCTATATATTTCAAATGTTCCTCTATACCATAGGGGCTGTCATTAAACCACCATGCTGCTCCAATAGATATATTACGAAAAGCACGGCTAATAGTTGCCAGGGTTGGTAAATGAGTAGGATCAAGACAGTATAATATAACCGGGAATTTCCCATCAAACCGATTCACAAAATATTTTAAATTCTCAGCAATACTTAACCGGTTTGTAGAAATGTCCCCACCACTATCTTTACCTATGTTTTCATATAATGAGATATTATAATCACGTACTGATCCAATATGTAGCTGTGTGGTCCAGCCTTTCTCTGCATTAAGTTCACCAAAATAACAAAACATATATGCCCTAAAATCACGAACTTCTTCTTCAGATAATTGTTTTTTAGAAAGTGCCTTCTGGTATATTTCACTTGCTCTGTTATCATTTACTTGATATGAAACAGGTTCAGTCAAACCATGGTCACTAATTAGACAACCATTATCAGCAAAAAAATCATGCGAATCTTTAAGTGAATCTAGCAGTTCCTGTAAAGAGCCGTAATCATTCTCATATCTTTGACAAAACCTTTTGGCATAATCCAGCCAGTCTGGAGAATCAATATTCATTGCCTTATCCGGCCTCCAGGTAGGCAGTATCTTGATACCATCCACCTCATTTTCTACTCTGATATGATATTTAAGATCGGAAATGGGATCATCTGTTGTACACATAATTTCAACATTCATCTTTTTCAACAAATTTTGCGGATTCATTTTTCTGTTTTTTAATAATTCTTTACTTTTTTGCCAGATATGTTCAGCAGTATCAGCACATATAATTTCATCAATTCCAAAACACCTTTTCAAATCAAGATGTATCCATTCATAAGTGGGATTACCGACAAATTGTGAAAATACTTCAGCTAAAGCCAGCCACTTTTCTTTATTATCTACATTACCGGTTATTTTGTCCTCAGCTATACCTGCTTTTCGCATTAATTCCCATACATAATGGTCAGTTGCTCCTTCAACTTCCCAGATATCTGTCCAGCCTTCATTTTTAACAATCTCTTTAACATGCCCATGGTTGTGAAGATCAACTATTGGTAAATCTTTTATCTGTTGATATAAAGTTTCTGCAATATCTGTATCAAGCAGATATCTATTACCTAAAAAGGTCATTATATATTACCTCCCTCTAGATTCAATTCCTGGCTTTCTCTTAAGCTCTCTGTATATTTTTATACTCCATAGGTGTATAATCTTCATATTCTTTAAATTTTATAATAAAGTAATCAGAGTTTTTATATCCTACTTTTTCAGCAATTTGATAAATATGAAGGTCAGTTCTCTCAAGTAATTTCTTTGCATTTTTTATTCTAATTTCATTCAAATATTGGGAAAAATTTAAACCGGTTTCCTTTTTAAATAATTGCCCAAGATAAGCAGGATTTATATAAAATCTTTTGGCTATATTTTTTAATTTAAGATTTTCAGTATAGTTTTCTTTTATATATCGTTTAACTTTATTAATAACACCACAGGATTGTTTTAATTCAGAAATATATCCACTACATTCTATAGAAAATCCAATCAGGCTGTACTGCAGTTGTATCACATTTAAATTAGCAATACTGGTTTGAAAAAATCTATAATTCTTTATAATATCATCAATAGACCCCCCCATATCACTAATAGCATTAGACAATTTTATAATATAATTATCAATGTGTATTTTAATTAACCGGGGGTGTAAACATATTTTATCAAAATACTTAAATATATCATTGATTATTTTTTCTATTTTCGACTCTTTATTATTTATAATAGCATCTATTAATAAATCAATTTCCTTGACTTGATCAAAATTATCATTTAATTTGTCCACTCTTTTATTATAGAAAAAGTTATAAATATTATCTTTAGATAATTTATTATCTATTTTTTTTAAAGTATCAATTAACTCATCCTCATCAATTGGCTTTAACATGTAATTATTTACATTATATTTTATAGCCTTTTTTGCATAATTAAAATCATCATAACCACTTAAAACAATAAAAGACATATTCTGGTCATTTAATGTCTCCCGGACATATTGAATCAACCCCAGACCTTTTAATACAGGCATTTTAATATCAGTAATAATTAAATCCGGATAATTACTTTCCATTTTTTCAATGGCCCCTCTACCATTTTTAGCTATAGAGGTTACTGTAAAATTATACTCTTCCCAGTCAATAATATAACGAAGCCCATTCCTGATATTCGGCTCATCATCTACAATCATCACTTTATACATAATTACACCTCCGTAGGAATTATTAGTTTAACAATAGTCCCTTTACCTTCTTCACTTTCAATTACCAGGTCAAATTTATTGTCATAATACAGGTCTAATCTCCTGTAGATATTTTCAATAGCTATACTGCTGTCATCATTCTCGTTATTTTTAATTTTATTAAGAATACATTTCAATTGTTTTTGTTTAATACCTATACCATTATCTTTAATTATACATACTAATTTATCATCAACTACATCTATTTTAATAGATACTTTCCCAACTTTTTCATTATCCACTAATCCGTGAATACAACTGTTTTCTACAAATGGCTGTATAATTAATTTAGGAATTTTTATATTTAATGCTTTCGGATTAACTTCTAGTTTATATTCAAATTCTGAACCAAAACGATATTTTTCTATTTTTAAAAATCCTTTAATATAATCAACTTCTTCAGATACATTCACCCATTCTTTTTTAAAAGTAATCATCTGGCGGAATGAGCGTGCAAGATATTTAATGATTTCAGCAGTTTCCTTTTCTCCTTTTTCCAGTGACTTCATTCGTATAGACTCCAGAGTATTAAACAAGAAATGAGGATTCATTTGGCTCTGGAGAGCCTTTATCTCTGCCTGTTTTTTTTCCAAGTTTATATTAGACTGTTCTAACTGTGCTTCATAAACATCCATTACTAATGTTTTAATCTTTCTAACCATTCTATTATAAGCCCTTATCAAACTACCTATTTCATCTTTTCCCTGCCGTCCACTATATTGTTTGTTAAAATCTTCCAGGTCTAGACGGCTTACATGTTTTGAAAGAGAATTAAGCCTGGTATAAAAAGAACGATAAATCAAAAATATTACCAATGATGATAAAAATAAACTAATTAAAGTTAAAAGAATTATTTTATTTCTAGGTTCCTGTAACGCTAACTTTATATCTTTTTGGTCTATTATATTAATTAATGTCCAGTCAAAATATTTATCTATTTTTGTTTTTATAAATTCATTTGTACTTTCATTTCCTTTTAAATAATATTTTTGAGCTAGCCTATAGGAAAGGTTAGCATCTTTATATATAATATCACCATCTTTATTAAATATAAATACATTTCCTTTAATATTTTC
Source organism: Halothermotrichaceae bacterium (assembly GCA_048623215.1). Classification (GTDB taxonomy): domain Bacteria; phylum Bacillota; class Halanaerobiia; order Halanaerobiales; family DTU029; genus JBMCBT01. The sequence goes on along the minus strand of JBMCBT010000027.1, from coordinate 5,342 downwards.
TTCCTTTATAACATTAATAAAATTGTCCATATTAAGTTTGATTTTTATAATTTTCAAATAACGATCCATACTCCCATACTCATCTATTACTTTCACAATAGATATAGGAGTAAATTTTTGCCCCTGTTCATAAAATACATGTAATTTATCAGGTGCTTTAATAACTCTTTCGTACCAGTCTTTATTTTTAACCTCATTATCTATCTTATGGATAATACCTGAATCCATAACAGTCGGATTATTGGTATATATTACAGATTCAGATATCTGTTCATATGATTCCCCATTTAAATAAAGGTAGTCTATAAAATAATTATAATAGACATCAACATAATCTACCTGTGATTTATAATTTTTATCTAACATTTTATAAAACTTTTGATCTAAAGATATTTTATTAGCAAGTGTAACTACAGTATTAAGGTCATTTTCCATTTTTGTTGTAATACGTTCTGTAAATAATCGATAATAATTTCCTTGTATTTTTTTTACATTTGTCTTCATATTTTGATAAAATACAACATTAATAATAATAATAGGAGCCACTACACATAAAACATATATGAGTATTAACTTATGTTTTAATTTTACATTATTCAAAAAATTAATCTTCATAATTTATAACTCCTAACTATTATGAGTTAAAAAAGCCCCTGTATTAGAAATACTATAACAGGGGATCATTAACTTTATTATAACAATAAATTATTATATTTTCAATATTCATGGTTTGTAATAGTTTTATTCTTTTACCCCACCTAATGTTAGGCCGTGAACAAAATATTTCTGTAGGAAAGGATAAACAGCAGCAATTGGAACAGTAACAATTATTGTCATTGTAGCCCGGACAGACCTTGGAGTTACCGCATTGGCAGCATTTTCAGATGATGCCATAGCCTGTTCCATAGAGCCACTCATTGATCTGGCTGTTGCCAGTACTTTCTGCAGTTCATACTGAAGTGTACTTAATTCTGGATGACCGGAATTGTACAGGAATACATCCCACCAGGCACTCCAGTGCCAGACAGCTGTAAAAATAGCAATAGTTGCCAGTACCGGTTTACATAAAGGCATAATAATCTTTAAAAATATGGTAAATTCACTGGCACCATCTATTTTAGCAGATTCTATTAAACTTTCCGGCAGACCATTAATATAAGTCCTGACAACAATCAGGTTAAAAGCAGCAACTAACCCCGGTAAAACATATACCCAGAAACTACCAGTTAATCCTAACTTCTGATATAATATATATGTCGGTATAAGACCTCCCTGAACATACATTGTCAAAATATAAATAAATGTTACAAACTTTCTTAAAACAAAGTCTTTACGGCTAATAACATAAGCTAACATAGCAGTAAAGAAAGTACCGAAAACCGTTACCAAAACGGTACGAGCTACTGATATTCCAGCTGCATGCCAGTTCTGTCTTTTTGTTAACATAGATTCATAATTAAAAGTGGTAAACTTACGAGGCCATAAATAAATACCGCCTCTGATACTATCCATGCCTCGATTAAAAGAAACAGCCAGGGTATGCAGAAAAGGATAAAGAGTAACTACAATAAGCAGTATCAAAAATCCATAAACTATTATATCAAGTATTAGATCTTCCGTACTTTTATTTTTCAACATATTATCACCCCTATATTAACCTTTCTTCGCCCATACGTTTGGCTATAAAATTAGCTATAAAGACCAAGGTAACACTGATAAGACTTCTAAAAATACCGGCTGCTGTTGCAAAAGAAAAACGCAGCATTCTTATTCCGTATTCCAATTCAAATATTCTGAAAATCCTGGCATATTCAGCTACAGTACTATTTTTCATCAAATATATTTGTTCAAATCCAAAATTCATCAACCGACCAACATTAATAATTAAAAGTATAATAATTATAGGTTTAAGAGCAGGTAAAGTTATATGGCGAATCCTCTGCAGTCTACTGGCTCCATCAATTCTGGCCGCTTCATAAAGATTAGGATTTATTGAAGCAATAGTAGCCAGATATAATATAGCACTAAAACCCATCGTCTTCCAGACATGAGATGCACCTATTAGCCACCAGAATAGTTTTGGAATTCCCATAAACATTATCGGCTTATCAATAATATTAAGAGTCATTAAAATATCATTTACGATTCCTTCTGTTGAAAGTAAATTAAGCATTAAGTTTGCAGCAACTACCCAGGATATAAAGTGTGGTAAATATGATATAGTCTGGGTAATCTTCTTAAATTTCATATTTTTGACTTCATTTAAGATTAATGCCAGTAGTATAGCAAAGAACATACCTGCCAGTAAACGAATTATACTCATTGCAAAAGTATTACGTAATACCTGATAAAAAGCAGGGTCATTAAAAAGCATCTTAAAATTATCCAATTTAACCCAGGTCTGTTCAAATAACCCTTTTCCAGGAAAATAGTTTTGAAAAGCTATTATCCAGCCCCAAATAGGTATATATCTAAAGATTATTACATAAATAATAAAGGGTAAAGACATGAAAAATAACCCTTTTTGTTTCCATAATTTTTTCCAGAATCCATCTTTATTCTTTATTATATTGTCCTGTGTCAGTGCTGTATTTTTCACAATATTATAGCCTCCCCTACATAAAATATTTTAAATAAAGAAGAGGGTGTATAAAGCAGCTTGCAACACCCTCTCCACTTCTACATTTTGTTTAATCTACTATATTGATAACTAGTCTTAGTTAGTATCCCAGTTTTCTATTCTTCAATGTCAACACTCCAATTTTCTACTCTCCAGTCAATTCTTTCCTGGAACGCCTTGATCTGCTCATCCATCTGACCGGAAATATTATCTGTATATTCAGCCCAGACATCTTCAAAGTTATCGGATTCAGCCATTACCAGTTTTGGTACATATTCACGCAATGTTTCACTCATCCGTGTACTTTCTATATCAGCTGGTCCACCGGACTCAAGTGTAATTGTCCAGAGTGGGAACCAGGGTACTTCTTCTGTAGGTTTAGGATCATTATAGAATTCAGTAAATGACTTGATACCATAGGCATCCATAACTTCTTTTTCAGTTTTTGAACTACCTTCATAAATCATACTTGCCTGTCTATCCGGCATATAACTATTACCATTTTCATCTAAACCTATTAAGCTTGGTAAAGAATTTCTGAAATATGGTGTACCAAGTTCATGTCTAACCCATTCAGGATCATCAAATAATTCTTGTTGTTCAGGTGTACGATAATATTTGCCGTCTTCATCTACTTCATAATGTTCACCTTCAATTCCCCACATAATCATTTGCTCATTAGCTACCAGATAATCAAGATACTTAATAGCACCTACTGGATCATCACAGGCAGTTGTAATTCCTGTACCCTGTGTACTCTGTATATAAGGAGTATCTCGCATATGCTCTTCAACACCATGGGCATAAGTTACAGGAAATGGCACTAAAATTCTGTCAGGTTCTTCTTTAACTAAAACATCCTGTGCATCTTGAACTTGCCAGTGCTGATTGTGTGTAGCCAGTACACGACCTGAACTTAATTTTTCAATATACTTATCATAATTATCAACAAATGTTTCTCCATCAACTACACCTTCATTATACATTTCATTTAACTTACTGTAATAATACTTTTCAACACGACCTCCATAATAAGGCTCAACAACAGGTTCTTCACCGCGCATGGTAGGAATAAAGCCACCTTCATTAGGATAACCCATCAAATGCATAGGTCCATTAAGTGTAGCAAAATTCCTCCATTCATCAAATAATGTCAAATAACCAATTGTATTCTCACCTTTATAGGTAGGATTTTTTTCTTGATAATCTGCAACCAGTTCGAAAAATTCATCAAATGTTTTGACTACAGGCCAGCCTGCATCTTTCAGAACTGCTTTATTGATATAAAAACCAACTGAAGGATATCTTCTTCCACTAGGTTCAAAAGGAATAGCCTGTTGTGGAATAGAGTAAATATGCCCATCTTCCTGTGTCATAGCTTCCAGATGTTTAGCATAATATTTTTTAATATTTGGTGCATGCTTGTCAATCAACTCTTCTAATGGAATTAATGCACCTGCATCTACTAATCTGTTAGTGAAGTGAGCCGCCTGTACCATGTCAGGATAATCTCCACTGGAAATCATTAAACCAACTTTTGTTTCCAGATCACCAACAAGATATTCTCTTTCGAGTTTGACACCGGTTTCTTCTCGAATAATATCACCCAGTATAGTGTCACCATCATACTCAGGTAATGCTATCCCATTAAATATTGAATATGTTTTCAAATCTTCTTCTGCCATCACAACACTACTAACTAACATAACTAATACAATCAACATCAAACCAACTTTAAGCTTTTTCATTAAATTAATACCCTCCTTGTATATATTTAATAATAACTTAATTATATTGTACTTTATTATTAAGTTATTAACAACCTAATAAAATATAGATTTTGTCTAAATTATTATATAATTTAGAATCTTTATATAAAATTTTTAAGGTTTTATATTTTTTTGCAATTAATTTAATCTTGTTTAAGAAGATTTATGATAATTATATAATATATTTCTATTTTTAAATAGTATTTTTCTGGATTACTATAAACTACCAGATCTGATAATTGCCGCTTAAAGCCAATAAACTAAAAAAATAAAGGCAGTTATCATAATATCTCTTTTCATCTCTGCGTAATGGTGTATTCCAGAACCTTTCTACCAAATCCTCTGCAGCAGAGCCATCATTAGCAAGTGCTGTTACTGCATTGGTAGCAGTCAAACCGACATAGTGCAGATAATCAATCTCCCCTATTTCTTCTCCCTCAATTGTATATTTTGTATATTCCTCTTTATTATGAAAAAACAATTGTAGTTTCTCAGCTTCTTTTTTCTGCCATTTATCAGCTCTGAACCATTCATAATCCAGGCCTATATTCATTGCCACCCGATAAGCATCACTATAAAAATAACCATGACCTCTAACATTATTGGGACTGCCGTCATAATGTGCATATTCAGCTGTGAGACCGGTTTCCGGGTGACAGGCTTTTTGTAGATATTCTCGACTGGCCTCCGCAGCCTCTAACCAAAACTTTTTATCTTCTGGATTCCCCCAGCGTGCAAATAATTCATAAAAATGAGGTAAATGATAGGATGGATCAGAAAAATCAGCCTCAGGTGTAAATTTAATTAATTTGTTGTCAGAATCCCACATAGGGTCTCCTTCTCCGCCATCTTCTCCTTTATGAACAACTTCATGTAAAATATCTTTAGCCTGTTTACTATAATTAAAAGGCTCTTTACCATCTTCCCAGCGGTGTGATGCAAATAATAAAGCC
>JBMCBT010000026.1:0-25732 GCA_048623215.1 Halothermotrichaceae bacterium | reverse complement strand
GGTCTTTCATTTTGAAATAATGGATGAAGTTGATACAAAGACCAGCAAATGGAATCAGGAAGAATTAAATCTTTTAAAATTAAAAGAGATAATAGATAAATGGTATCGGATATTAAAAGAACAGGGCTGGAACAGTGTATATCTCAATAATCATGACCGCCCAAGAATGGTATCAAGGTTTGGTGATGATAGTAATTACCGCCGTAAGTCTGCAAAAATGCTGGCAACATTCAATATGACCCTTCCTGGGACACCTTATATATATCAGGGCGAAGAACTGGGTATGACAAATATTAAATTTAAAAGTATTGATAACTATCGCGATATAGAGACTTTAAATTACTACCAGGAACAGAGAGAAAGAGGCATTGATAAAGAACAGATAATGGAACAAATATATTGGGCAAGTCGTGATAATGCACGTACACCTGTTCAATGGAATAATAGTAAAAATGCCGGTTTTACTAACGGCAGACCCTGGATTGAAGTTAATCCTAATTATCATAAGATTAATGCTGCTGCAGAAAAGAAAGACCCGGAATCTGTACTAAATTATTATAAAAAAATATTAAAATTGAGAAATGATGAAAAAAATCAGGCTTTAATCTATGGAGAATATATTCCACTGGCCGAAGACAATCCAAATATCTATTCGTATTTCAGAGAATATGAAAATGATAGATTATTGATAATACTAAATTTCACTGGAGAACAAATTGTTTATGACTTTATAGAAAGAGAAAAAATTGACAATGAAAAATTATTACTTTCAAATTACAATATAGATAATTCTCAGGAAAATGATATATTAAGCCTTTACCCCTATGAAGCAAGAGTATATAGAGTATAAATAATATATTACCAATAAAAACACAGCTGCCCTGCTGTGTTTTTATTATAATAATTTGGAGCAAGATTTATCTGAGCTGAAGTGTGTATTTTTGAAAATAGTCTTGTCTATGTTGAGTTATTGTATATATTGTCTTAATAACAGCAAATAAAGGAAAAAATTGCAGGAAAAAAGGGATAAATATAGAATTGTTATATATAACGAAAGTCCATAATAAAAGAAAATTTAAAAAGTGGTGGAGTTTATGAATGATTCTACAATAAATTTAATGATAACAACAGCTTCCAATGGTAAAGATGCCAGTGCTTTCCTCAGGGATAAGCTAAGATATTTTGAAAATCGGGAAAATGTTAAAGTTAAAGTAAAATTTGTGTCCTGGAATAGATTACTAACAAATATTATCAAATCTTTTAAAGAAGGCAATTCTCCTGATGTATTTCAGTTAGGAACAACCTGGATTGAAACTATGGCATATCTTGGTTATATTGCACCTCTGTCTTATGATATAAAGAAAAATCCTTCATTAAATTACTGGATGGATGAATACTGCAGCTATCAAGGCAAAAAAGTAGCTGTTCCCTGGCTTGCTGATACTATAATAATGTCTGCGCGAAGTGATATTCTTGATGAATTTAATATAAAAAATGAAGATTTACAGGACTGGGATGGATTTTATCAAGTTTGTAAAAAACTGGTAGATGAAAGAAAAAGAAATAATAAAATACCATTTTTTTTGCCATTTAATGTCAGGCCTGATATGGATACTGTTCATCGGTTTTTAGCCTGGGTTTTTGCTGGTGACTGGAATTTTCCGGAATTAAACCCTGTCCCTGAGAAAATATTTGCTGTTGATAATATAATGAGTTATTTAAATTATTTATCTAAATTGATAGATATTAATGACCTAAGATTAAATGATATTGATAAACATCCTTATCTTATTAATGAAGATTATTATAAAAACAATTCTTATGTTTTTTATATAGGACACTGGTATGGAGTTATAGGACAGCTTGTTGAAGAAAGTAATAGTGCAAATCTATATAAAGTTTTACCAATCCCGGCGAAAACTTCTCGATTTAGTACATATGGAGGCGGCTCAGTCTTATCTGTTTCTTCAAGAACAGACTACCCTATAAAAGCACAAAAACTTATTGAATATATCGTCAGTGAAAATTTTGCTGATGAATGGTTAAACTTCACAGGAGGAGTGCCTGCTTTTGAATGCAAATTCTGGCGAAGGCGTGATTCAAGTGAACAAATTAATACTCTTTATGAGTTGACCAGGAATTCAAAAACTTATCCACAGCATCCACTCTGGACCAGTATTGAAAGTGTATTACAGAAAGAAATATCCAATTGTCTATGGCATATATTTGAAGAAAAACGCAGTGAAATAAGGATATTAAATCAATTAAAAAAACTTGATAGAGATATTATTCAGCTGCTGAAGTTGTGCTGGGAGATGAATTGTGATGAAATATAGTGAAGTAAATTTTTTAAAAATAGGCTTAAGGACAGCACGTATTTTTTGCCAGCATTATAATAAACCTACCCTTTATAAAAAAGCTGCTGCATATCTTTATGGGCAATTGAATATGTTTGTTAAACAGCTGCGTATTTATACTATAGATGATCATGGAAAAAAATTTGTTGAAGAAGTTATTTATAATAAGCAGGGTATGATTCCTGGATATGATTTTATACCAGTATATCAATTGCCTGAGCAGATACCAGAGGAAAGAGAAATATACATACAGGAAGATAAATTATTAATTCCACTTGCTATTGGTGATAATCTGATAGGGTTAATAGATATAGATACTATGAATGACGATATTAAAAATAAAATTAATCAAATTAATCAAATGGCTGATAATATTGCTCTGGGTTTGAGTCACTGCCTTTCCAGACAGGGTAAAGTTCGTCAAAAGAAGTATACAGAAACTATAATAAAGATAAATAATAAGATACAGTCTACAAATAATTTAGATGAACTGATATCTTTATTTTTAAAGACAATGATTAGTAATATTAAATTTGATAGAATAAATGTTTTTATTTTCGGAACTGATGAACAGGAAATAATATATAGTAAATGTATTAATGAAAATGGTAATGAAATGGAGATTAAATATTTGCCTGAGCTACCGGATTTTAAAAATAATAATTATCTTTTATTAAAAAATACTATAGGTTACTGGTTTTTATTAAAAACAGGGAAAAGAGTAGTTGGGGCTATTTTATTTGATAATATTTATTCCCTTTATAAAATTTCTGAACAACTTCAAAATACGCTACTTATAATCTGCAGTCAACTGGCAACAGCAGTAGATAATATCAGGTTATTATCAGACCTACAGAGATCAGCATATACTGATAAATTGACTGGCTTACATAACCGCAGATATTTTGAAGAAATTTCATTAAATTATGAAGAGTTAGTTCCAGTATCTATTATTATTGGAGATGTCAACGGCCTAAAAGTAACTAATGATGTATTTGGACATGATGTCGGTGATAAGTTATTAAAAAAAATAGCTAATATTCTTTTAGACTGCTGCCGACCTGATGATGTAATTGTAAGATGGGGCGGAGATGAATTTATCCTTTTACTACCTGATACTGACCAAAATGGAGCTAACAAAATTTGTAAAAATATTAGAAAAGCTTGTGTTGATGAGAGTGATGATGATATGCAGATAAGTATTTCACTGGGCTTTTTTACAAAAACTGATATTGAGACCAGCATAGATGAAGTAGTAAAAAATGCTGAAGACAGGATGTATCAGCACAAATTACTGGAAACTAAAAGTTTTCGGAGTTCATTAATGTCCTCACTACAGGAAACATTAATTGAAAAAAGTCATGAGACTGCCGGGCATGCCGAGAGAATGGCCAGGCTTAGTCTTGAAATAGGAGAAAAAATGGAGCTTAGTGAAAATGAACTTGATGAATTGGAATTGTTGGCTATACTTCATGATATTGGTAAAGTTGCTGTCAGCAATAATATTTTAACTAAATCAGAACCATTAAATGACAGTGAATGGGAACAAATTAAAAAACATTCGGAAACTGGTTATAGAATAGCTCAGGCTTCTTCAGAACTATCTCAAATAGCAAATTATATTCTCTGTCACCATGAGAGATGGGATGGTAAGGGATATCCCCTGGGTAAAAAGGGAAAGGAAATACCAAAATTATCCCGTATTATAGCAGTTGTTGATGCTTATGATGTAATGACACATAGGAGGCCGTACAAGAAAGCATTCAGCAAGAAAAATGCATTAGAGGAATTAAAAAGATGTGCTGGAACCCAATTTGATCCTGAAATTGTAGAGATATTCATTAATTATATTAATGAATAATATAAGTGTCAATATTTAATAAAATATAAGTAAAAAGTTCAGGAGGAGATATGGTTGTTAAAGTTAAAAGATGTAACGAAGGTCTATGATGGAGAAAAGAAAGCTGTTAATAAGTTATCTTTAGAAGTCAATAAGGGAGAAATATTTGGTTTTGTCGGTCCCAATGGTGCTGGTAAAACTACTACTTTACGAATGATTACTGGAATTTTAAAACCAACAGCGGGTAATATCAGCGTTAATGGCTATGATATTAGTCATGATGCACTTCAGGCAAAAAGACAATTCACATATGTACCTGACCATCCTGAGATTTTTAATTCTATTAAAGGAATAGATTATCTAAATTTTATTGCAGATATATATGATGTCTCTCAGGTTGAGCGAAAAGAGCGTATTGAAAAATATACAAAGGATTTTGAGATTTATGATGATTTAACTTCACCTATAAGTTCTTATTCACATGGAATGAAGCAGAAGTTAATTATTTCAGGAGCAATTGTTCCTGAACCAGAAATATTTATTCTGGATGAACCACTGGGTGGACTTGACCCGCGTTCTGCTAAAATATTAAAAAACATGATGCAGGAACACTGTGAAAAGGGTGGTACAGTCTTTTTTTCATCACATATTTTAGAAGTAGTAGAAAACTTATGTGATAGGATAGGAATTATTAATGAAGGTGAATTGATTGCATGTGATTCTCTAATAAATATTAAGAAGAAATCAGATAGCACCCTGGAAGATATTTTTCTGGAGTTGACTGAATATGAATAACTTAAAAAGTTTAATATTGATTCAGGTAAAAGACTTATTGGGAAGGTCGAAAAGTGGGCTAAATGTTAAAAATGATAAGTTGGCAAAATTACTGCAGTTATTTATAGTTGCTGCTCTGGCAACACCGGCTATTAATTTTTCATTTTTGACATTTAAAACTTTTGAAAAAATGGGACAGCCTGAACTTGTTATCACTTCTATGTATGTTAATTCTGTAATTTTAATGTTTGTACTGGGTATTCCGTTTATTGTCTCTACTTTTTTCTTTTCTAAAGATATTAATTTCCTTTCATCACTACCGGTAAGAGAAGATGTAATTGTCTTTTCTAAATTAAGTTCTGTTTATTTATACTTGCTTGGATTAACTATTTTACTGGTGGCACCGGCTGTTGTAATTTATGGTATTAATAGCGGTTTTACTTCTGTTTTTATTATTATGTCAGTTTTTGCTTTATTACTGGCTCCTGTAATCCCACTTTTAATTTCAGCAATATTGGTAATTATCTTAAGTCGGTTTTTAATGAAACCAGGTCGTAAAAATATTTTTATAACACTGGGTAATGTTTTATTACTTGGTGTAATAATAATGATACAGATGATGATAACCAGATATGTTTCAAGCCCTGAATATCTGCGCTCTGCTTTAGCCAATAACAAGGGCCTAATGGCACTGGTAGGCATGAGTTTTCCACCAAGTATATGGATGACAAGGATGTTAACCGGTTCTATCAAAAATACTGTATATTTTCTGGCAGTTAATCTGGGATTAATTTTGTTATTGCAGAGATTAGCCGGTATATTTTACAAAAGAGCTCTTACTGCTTATGGTGAAAGCAGCACTTCATCTGGAGAAGTTTATTATGTTAAACATAGTCAAAAATGGCAGATTTTAAAAAGACATATAATGATAATCCTAAAACAGCCGATGTTTATGATGAATTCTGTTTTAAGTTTATTTGTTCCGATATTAATGTTTGTAATTATGTCTTTTAGTGGTCAATTTTCGCTGGAGTTACTGCGCTCACCTGAGCTGAGACCATATCTGATATTAATTTTTACAGGAATTATTACTTCGCCAGCTATTATTGGTAATATTTCTTCTACTGCTATTACCAGAGAAGGTCGGTCATTTTGGGAAACACTGGTGATACCTATTAGTGCACGTGATAATATCAGATACCGGGTTTTAACTACGTTGATTTTTAGTTTTACTGGTACTGTAATAATGGGAATTATTTCTCTATTTTTGTTACCTTTGACTATAAGCGATATTGTTTTAGGTACTTTTGTAGCAGTTGCTGTAACACTATTTTTTGCACATATTGATATAATAATAAATATCTACCGACCGCTGCTAAACTGGACCAACCCGACAGCTGCTGTAAAAAATAATTTAAATGTAACAATATCTCTGGGACTGAGGGCTGTATCTGCAGGATTATTATACGTACTGTATAGACTATATCATAAAAATGCTGCTGTAAATATTGATATTATGCTGACTGCAGCTGGAATAATATTTTTAGGATTATATCTGGGAACTCGATATATATTATACAATAAATATGTTGAGAGATTTAAACAGATTTCATTATAAAAATTTTATGTTTTACAAAGATAAAGGCCCCGGTTCGGGGCCTTTATCTGTTCTGGAGAATTGGGTGTTTTAAAAAGCACATTATTTTATTATAGAGCTATTTTCAGAAGCAGTACTATCATTTTTAATAAATTTTACTTTTTCAATACGATTTTGATTAACATCTGTAATTACAATTGTCCAGCCGTTGACTTCGATATCTTCACCTGGTTTAGGAATATGATTTAGCCTGTGCAGAATAAAACCGGCTATAGTTTCATAGTTAACAGTATCGGGTATATTTGTACCTAGATTTTTATTAATAAATCCTATATCAGTATTACCTTTAATGGAAATATGAGTATTATCAATTTTATTAATCTGCCCTTTTTCTTTATCATATTCATCCTGTATATCACCGACTATTTCTTCCAGAAGGTCTTCCAGGGTAATTAGACCAGAAGTACCCCCATACTCATTTATAACTATTGCCATATGTATATTTTTGCTTTGAAATTCTTTTAATAATTTACTGGCCATTTTAGATTCTGGTACAAATAGAGCTGGTCTGCTCATGTCAACAATATTGGTATTTGTACTGTTATGATATAATTTAACAGCTAAATCCCGTATATGGATAATGCCCAGTACTTCGTCAAGAGAATTATTGACTATCGGGTAACGGGAATAATCACTTTTTTCTATAAGTGCAAGTGTTTCTTCCAGGTTTTGATTTTTATGCAGATATATTATGTCTGTTCTGGGCGTCATAATTTCTTCCACTCTGGTATCACCAAATGTAAAGACTCCTTCTATCATATCTTTTTCTATATCTTCGATAAGCTGTGTATTATGGAGCATACTTTTAATGTCTTCTTCAGTAACCTTATCAGTTTTTTTTGTTTCTTCAGCCCCTGGGATTATTTTTAAGACTATTTTTGTTGAAAAGGAAAGAAAATTTACCAGTGGTGATGCTATTATTCCCAGGTATTTTATGGGTAAAGCTACAAAAAGCGAGATTTTTTGTGACCACTGTAGGGCAATCTGTTTTGGCACCAGTTCCCCAAATACCAGTGATAGATATGATATTAAGGCAGTAGTCAAAAGAACTGCTATAAACTGGCTGTTAGTTTTTATTAACAGGAGTGGAATATTATTAAGTAATTCAGCAATAGGTTGAGCCAGGTTTGCTGCAGTGGCAGCACTTGCCAGAAAACCTGCAAAAGTTATCCCGATTTGTATGGTGGATAAAAATTGTTTGGAATTTTCTAGTAGACCAAGAGTTATAGCAGCTTTTTTACTGCCATTTTTTTTTAAATTTTGCAAACGATTTTTCTTAACTTTAATTAAGGCAATTTCTGCCATAGCAAAAAAACCATTAATAATAATTAAAATAATTACTAAAAAAAGCTGTTCCATATTAGTCCCCTCCTTAGAATGCTATCTACCATTGTATGGTAAAAATACTATCAATATTTATATATTATATTTAATTGTATCAAAAATGAAAATAATTACAACTTTATTAAGAACGGAGATTTATAATTATCGTATGTCTATGTAAAATAATATTATGAAAAATAAAAATGAGTTATAGTTTTTAATATTATTATCTTATTTGTAATATATTATTCTTATAATGAAGGAGTATAGTGGATTTTGTTTAATATAATTATTAACATCATTTAGAAATACAGTGAAATGTCAAGAGGTGATGAATAATGTATAAAACAGGTGTAGGACAGGATAGTCACAGGTTTGATTTTGATAAAGAAACTAATGAGGAATTAGTACTGGGAGGAGTTGTTTTTAAAGGTGAGACTCCATTACATGGAAATAGTGATGCTGATGTTATACTTCATGCAGTAACTAATGCTGTTTCAGGTGTAACAGGAGTTAATATACTGGGAAGTATAAGTGATAAAATGTGTGTAAATGGAATTAAAGATAGCAGACAGTATTTAGAGAAAGCATTGGAATATTTAAGTCATTATAAAATAGATCATCTTTCACTTAGTATAGAGTGTTTGAAGCCAAAAATTTCCCCGAAGATTAATAAGATAAAAGAATCTCTTGCTTTGATTTTAGGAATATCAAAAAAAGATATAGGCATTACTGCTACTACTGGAGAAGGGTTAACTGCATTTGGTAGAGGAGAAGGTATTCAGGTATTTGCTATTATTACGGTGGCTAAAAATGGCTCAAAATAATAACGGAGAATTAGATTTCTGAAAACAAGCAAATTAGTGGCATAAAATATGCTTTATATTATATTTGCTACATGTTATAATAAAAATTAATGTTATAAAGTAAGGAGGAATTTGTGATAAGGAGGTATCTATGATAAAGAAATATCTACATAATATTACGAACAAATTGTATTTTATACCCGGGTATTATGCAGTAATGGCTGTTGCTTTATCTATTATCGTTATTTTACTGGATAACCAGTATGCTTACTGGCTGCAGCAGTTTATACCTCAATATCTTTTTACATCAGTAGATCTTGCTGAAACGATATTGTCTACTCTGGCAGGTTCTCTTTTTGGTATGGTAACAGTATCATTTTCTACAATAATGGTAGTTCTTACAATGTATTCTTCACAGTTTTCACCGAGGACACTACAGGACTTTTTAAAAAGTAAGACTACATTAAAAGTATTGGGGGTTTTTACAGGGGGATTTATATATTCTATACTAACTTTACTGTTTTTGCGGGATAATAAAAGTGGTAAGGTGGTTTTTTCTGCAGATATGGGTGTAATAATTGCGATAATATGTCTGGCGTATTTTATTTATTTTATACATCATGTTGCCAACTCTGTTCAGGTAAATATTTTAATAGAGAAACTGCGGGATGAAGTTATTGCTATAGTAGATAGAATAGAGCGTAGAACTAATGAAAATGAACAGATAAGAAATGATGCTCCTGTTGGAATTGATAAATTAGCCAGTCAGGATGGAAAAGTTGTGTATGCTAATAAAAATGGATACATAGAATATATTTATGACCTGCAGTTGACAAAGTTAGCTAATGATAAAGATATAATTATTAGAGCAGAAAAAATGATAGGAGATTATGTTACAGAAAATAGTAAAGTGTTTACAGTTTATAATCACCAGAATGAGATTGAAGATGCCGATAAATATATGAAGAATGTAATAATTGATAGTGAAAGAAGTAAGAAACATGATATAGAATTCGGTATGTTAAAGTTAACTGAGGTAGCGTTGAGAGCTATATCTCCTGGTATTAATGATCCCAATACTGCTATTTTTTGTATAAACCAGTTAGGGTGGGTATTATCCAGAATAGCTGTTTCCAATATAGAAAATACTTATTATTATAATCAGGAAGATGAAATACGATTTATTCTTGAAGATATTACCTTTGAACAGCTTTTGTATAAAACTTTTTATCAGTTAACACATTACGGTAATCAGGATGTTTCTGTTGCCGGTGCTATTTTAGATGCATTATATATTATTGCAGAAGGGAGTCCGCAGGAAATAAAAGATAGAGTCTGGGAATTTAGTGATTATGTTTTAGGAGGTTTTAATAAGGATGTACTGGAAAAAGAAGATATGAGATTTTTGAATCGTAAAATTTTAAAACTGGCCAGAATGACCAATAAAAGCAGTGATTCATACAGATATTACCAAATTACATAATTTATTAAGTCAGAAAGGGTGATAAGATAGAAATGAGTAATGAAAATTATTATCGTCAGAAGGTAACAGATATTTTTAAAGCACTGGATACAGGAGAAAATGGAATTTCTAATGAAGAAGCCCGGGAGCGGATTAATAAATATGGAAAAAATGAATTAGTTGCCGGTGAGGAAATTTCCAAATGGGCTCTATTTTTTGCACAATTTAAAGATGTATTAATGATACTTCTTCTGGTAGCTGCCGGAATGTCGTTTATAATACAAAATTACCGTGACGGTATTGTCATGTTGATGATTACTATTATTAATGGGATTATAGGTTTTTTTCAGGAATATAAGGCCGAACAGATTATGGCTTCTTTAGATAAACTGGTTAAATCACCAGCAAAAATAATAAGAGATGGTAATGTTGAAGAAATACCGCAGGAAGAATTGGTTGTAGGTGATATAGTAGTCCTTGATGAAGGTGACAAAGTACCTGCTGATTTAAGAATTATCGAGTCTTATAATTTAAAAACCAATGATGTTTCTCTGACCGGGGAATCATTACCTCAGGAGAAAAACAGTAATGTTGTTAGTGAAGAGAAGTCACTGGCTGACAGGGCAAATATGGCTTATCTGGGAACTAATGTTGCCTCCGGTTCAGCTAAAGGTATAGTTGTGAAAACAGGAATGGATACTGAGATGGGTAAAATTGCTTCAATGACCCAGGAAGAGGAGAAGTCACAATCACCACTACAGGCAGAATTAGCAGTTGTTGCTAATAGAATTGCTGTATTTGCAATATTTATTGGGGCAATTCTTTTTGGTATAAGTATCTATCGTGGTTTAGGACTGAATTTTGCATTAATTTATGGGCTCGGAGTTGCTGTTGCAGTTGTACCTCAGGCATTACCAATGCAGATTACAGTAGCTCTTTCACAGGGAGTTAAAAATCTTGCAGATAGGAATGCTGTTGTCAAAAAACTGTCATCTGTAGAAACATTAGGCTCTACTAATGTTATATCTACTGATAAAACTGGAACACTTACTAAAAATGAAATGACAGTCAAAAAAGTCTGGTTTGACGGCAGTGAATATGAGATTACTGGTCTGGGGTATAAACCTGAAGGTAATATTTTAAATTCAGATGGCGAAAAACTTAGTGATAAAGAGATAGATGAACTGGAAATAATGTTTGATGCAGCTACAATGGCCTCTAATGCTGAGATACATCCACCTGATGATAATCACAGCGGCTGGTATCCTATTGGTGATCCAACTGAGGCTGCTTTAATTACCTTATCAACTAAATTAGGTACCAGGTCACCTAAAGAAGATGAAGAAAATCCAGAACTACATGAATTTAGTTTTGACTCTGTCCGTAAGAGAATGAGTTCTGTCCGGGAATTTGAAGAAGGTAATATACTGACTATGAAAGGTGCTATTGATAGTGTCCTATCTATCAGTAAACATATATATAAAGATGGGAAAAAAGTAGAAATAACTGATGAAGATAAGAAAGGGTTAAATAAAATCAATGAAAACTACTCAAAAAAGGCGATGCGTGTCCTGGCTATTGCCTACCGTGAATTGGGAGAAGATGAAACTGATTATGTTATAGAAGAAATTGAGCGTGATGTTGTCTTTCTCGGACTGGTGGCCATGATAGACCCACCGAAAGAGGGAGTAAAAGAAGCAATTGAAAAATCACATCTGGCTCACCTGGATACCTTTATTATGACAGGAGATCATGCTATCACAGCTAAGGCGGTTGGAGAGGCAATTAGCCTGGCTACGGATGAAGAAGATGTACCTGTATTAACCAGTAAAGACCTGGATACATTATCTGATGATGCTTTAAAGGAAATGATGGAGGAAAATGAGTCTCTAATTTTTTCCAGAGTGTCGCCAGAAGATAAATTGCGAATAGTAAAAAATCTTAAAGCTATGGGTAAGATTGTGGCAGTAACTGGTGATGGAGTAAATGATGCCCCAGCTTTAAAAAGTGCTCATATTGGTGTGGCTATGGGGCAGATGGGTACAGATGTTTCCAAAGAGGCAGCGGAATTAATCTTACTTGATGATAGTTATCCTACCCTAGTCCATGCGATCAGAAAAGGTAGAACTATATATAATAACCTGAAAAAAACTGTGCTGGCTTCTTTAACAACAAATGGAGCAGAATTAGCAATAGTTTTACTAGGAATGCTTTTTGGTGCTTTATTTGGGTGGCCGATACCAATCCTTACTATTCAGATATTATCAATTGACTTACTGGCAGAAATACTACCACTGACAGCTTTTACCTATGACCCAGGGTCAAAGACATTGATGACATCACCACCGAGGCGGCGTGATGAGCATATAGTTAATAAGAAAAGTATCACTGAGATATTATTTCTGGCAGTTCTTATGGGTGGATTAGCTTTTGCTAACTTTGGTTTGTTTAATAAAATGCTAGGAGGTAATTTAACTGAGGGTCATGAATTCTATGCTCGTGCTACTACCATCTCTTATTTGACACTTGCATTCTGCCAGTGGATAAATATTATGTCAAGGAGATATGAATTTACAACTATTTTTAACAAAAACTTTTTCAGTAACAAAAAAATGTTGTATTCAATATTAATTTCTATTGGTATGGTATTAATTGTTATCTATACACCATATATAAACAGTTATCTTGGTTTTGCTGGAGTAACACCTGGTGACTGGTTAAGGGTATTTGCAGCAGGAGCAGTTTTCTTGAGTGCTCATGAGATAATCAAACTATTAAAAAAAGAAAATATTCGTGAATAAGTACTTATTGTATAGTATATACAGTAATAATTAAGCTGCTGTAGCGGTAGTACACAAAATTAATATGATTTTTAAACTCCCCTGTATAGATATCAGGGGAGTTTTTTATGTGTGTGCCTTGTAAATCCAGAAGATAATAGGTGAAATAAGTATCCTACCCATGCTGTTTCCGTTGTGACAAATGTAAAAAAATAACAAAAAAAGCTAAGAAGAATACATTAAAAACAATAAGAAAATGAACCATTACAAAACAGAATGTAATGGCAAAAATCATAAATTAATTAAGTGTATTATAAAAAACAAAAAAACAATTAAATTATGATTATAAATGTAATAATAAAATTGTATTATTACATAAAAAAGTTTAAAAATTATTAATAGTGAAAATATATTGAACAAATAATTCAAAAAGAGACATTATAACTGTCCCTTTTTAATCTTTGGCTTATTTTATTTTAAAATTTCAATAATATCATTAAGAGGTATAATATCTTCTATTAGTACAAGTCGTCCATTTTTATATAATCGGCTTTTATCTTTTCCATAAATAATTTTTTCAATCTGTATCTGTTTTTCATGACCGGATACCTTATCTTCAAACTTTATTTTTTTGATAAAACGTGCTTCATTTTCATTTAATAATACAGCTACATAACACGGTTCATTAACACCGATTAGTTTCTTACATACATCAGCATCAAGATATCCTTCCAGTTTATCCTCATTACCCCAGCGCCAGGGCATAAAACCATTATTTTTCAGTATTTCTTTTTTACTGCCAGACATATTTTCACATCCTTTTTATTTTTAAGTAGTATTGAAGTTTCTCAGTATATCCTATTTATGATTTTAGATAAATTTATTTACTTTATTTATATATATTTTATCATTTATTTGGGAAAATACAAAAAAACCAGGAAATATTATTCCTGGTTAACCAATATAATCGGTTTTTTACCCATCATTACCAATGGCATCAACCGGGCAGGCGTCCATTGCATCTTCACAGGCGCTTTTCTGGCTGTCATTTTCTGGCTGCATGTAGACAAAGGCATGGTCATCATCATCAGTGAACTTAAAGTTATCCGGTGCTTCTGCCGGACATACCCCACAGGCAATACAACTTTCATCAACATAATATGCACCATCTACGTTTTCAGGATATTTTTCTTCAACATTAGCCATATTAATTCCTCCTTTTTTTTAGTTTAACCATTTTTATAAAAACTATAAATATAAAAAATCTATACTACTAATTAGTTTGGGTATAATAGTAAAAAGATAGAGTCAATTAAAATGCGGTATATGTAAATACAAAATCAATAAATTTCAACAAAAATGTAAAGCTATTAAATTTGATAAAAGTAGAAACAGGGAGGCTATAAAATGAATTCAATTGAGCTAATGATGGAAGAACACAGGCAGATAAAAAAAGTTCTAAAGATAATAAGAAAATTAGCTTTAAGAATACTGGATGAGGATATAGTAGAAGTAGAGGCTTTTTATGACATTATAGATTTTGTTAGAAATTATGCTGATAAACATCACCACAGCAAAGAAGAAGATGTTTTGTTTAATAAAATGGAAAATGAATTTGAGGAGGACATTATGACCCCGATTAATGCAATGATAAATGAACATGAACTGGGTAGAATGTTTATGCAAAAACTGGAACTATCTCTAAAAGATTATAAACAGGGGTTAAACAATGTCAGAGTGGATATTATTGCTAATTCAGTTGCTTATGCTGATATGTTAATTCATCATATTGATAAGGAGGATAAAGCAATATATGTCTATGGGAAAATGAATCTGTCGGAAATGAGCAAAGATTATATTGAAAAAATGGTTAAAAAGCTTGAACAAGAGGCAGAAAAAGAAGGAATACAGCATAAATATATGAAGTTAATTGAAAAATTAGACAATAAGGTTAACAATTAATGAATATTTCATCAGAATTAGATTATTAAAAAGAACAATAATAAGATACTTAGGCTTAAAAAATTAACAAAAGTTACTTGTGTAATTTATACATAATCTCTTATATAATGTAATAGAAAACAAAAATTGACAGAGGGGGGGTTGTACTTGAAAAGCAAGAAATATGTATTAATTATAGCATTATTGATTATGGTTAGTTTTGTTAGTATTAATGGACAGGCTGTAGAGATGGGAGATAGGCAGTTGGAAGAGGCAGGAAAGATTTTGAATGGTTTGATGAATCCAGAACAGTTTGAAAAAATACTACCTGTGAGAAATCAAATTAAAATTGTCGGGTTCACAAATAATCAAGAGGATATAGTATACCATGTTAGACCTGGTGATAGCTTATATACGATAGCAGATAACTTTGATACAACAGTAGATGAGATTATGAGCAGAAATAATTTAAAATCTTATTATCTACATGTTGGACAGGAGTTAGAAATTGCCAAGGATGAGGAAACCGTTACTTATATAGTGCGTCCAGGTGATAGCCTATATAAGGTTGCTATTGAGTTTGATACCAGTATACAAAAAATCAGGCAGTTTAATAACTGGTATTCTGATTATCTTTATGTAGGACAGAAACTTACCATCCCAGTTAAGGATACTGAAACTGCGTTAACTTATTTTGTTAAAGGTGGGGATACCTTATATAAGATAGCACAAAAATATAATACCAGTATAGAAACAATTAAAATAACAAATGACCTTACTTCCAATTACCTTTATATTGGCCAAAAGCTGAATATACCTCTGGAAAACTCGGAAGATGATAGAGGAGAAGAGAATCATAGAATAAATGTCAATGATGAAGAGATGGAACTTATGGCAAAAGCAGTATATTCTGAAGCAAGGGGAGAACCTTATGAAGGACAGGTTGCAATTGCCGCTGTTGTTATTAACAGAGTACTGCATCCTTTATTTCCTGATTCAGTTAGAGAGGTTATCTTTCAGCCGTGGCAGTTTACAGCTGTTCATGACGGTCAATTCTGGTTAACTCCAAATCAACAGTCATATCAGGCTGTAGATTCTGCACTGGAAGGCTGGGATCCAACTGGTGGAGCGATTTATTATTATAATCCTGAAACAGCTACTTCACGCTGGGTCTTTTATCGAAAAGTAGTAATTAGAATAGGTAATCATTATTTTGCAGTATAGATTAGTTATTATCGTTATCAATAATACTAAAATATAAAGTTGTATTTATTACAACACCTATAAATAACGGCACTCAATATGGAGGTGCAATTTTATTGAAAAGATTTAAAATTTATGGAATCATATTTATTTTATTTATGTTAATATTTACAAATACAACTGCTGGTATAGAAATTAATAGAGCCAGTGAAAATAAAGATAATAAACTTTTATCTACAAACTATATTATATATAATGTAAAACCTGATGATAGTTTATACAAAATATCCCGTCAATTTAATACAACTATTCAAAAACTGAAAACAATTAATAATTTGAACTCTAATTTAATTTATGTTGGACAGGATTTAAAAATACCAGAAACAAATAATAATGACCAAATTTATTATGTACAACCAGGTGATAGTCTTTATAAAATATCAAGAAAATTTAATATTACAGTTAGCCAATTAAAGATAGCAAATAATTTAAGTTCAAATTTTATCTATGTTGATCAAAAATTAGTTATACCAGGTGCTGGTAATAGTAATAATTCAGATGATATTCCTGAATCCAACTATCAAAGTATTAGTGGTACAATTCAGATAACAAATAAAACATTGGGAACCAGCAAACTTGAGCAAAAGGGAGAAAGTGATGATATTAATAAAGGCGTATTACTGACTGATTACAATCTTTATCCAGAATATCAAAAATCAGAAATCATTGTTAAATATAAACCAGTTATTAATAGTCAGGCACTTGAGAAAATGGAGTCTGCCAATAACCTGGTTACTATTAACCAGTTAGGTATTGATGATGGACAAATGGTGCATTATCAGGTTTCCGAAGATAAAAATATTGAAGAGCTGCTGGAGCGTTATAATCAACTGGAAAATGTAGAGTGGGCTGAACCTAATTATATTTATTATCCTACTGCTACACCTACTGATAAATATTATAACAATCAATGGGGGATGACAAATTTAAATATGGAAGCAGCCTGGGATCAGCAAAAAGGCAAAGAGACAGTCAGGGTTGCTGTGTTAGATACGGGAGTTATTACTGATCATCCCGATTTAAAGGAAAACCTTGCCCAGGGGGCTGATTTTATAGGAGGTAATAAATCTTTTCCAATAGAATCCTATAATGTTACAGATTATGACCCTACAGATGAAACAGGATATAATGAAGGTGGTAGTCACGGAACACATGTAGCCGGAATAATTGGGGCAGTGACCAATAATAACCTGGGAGTTGCCGGTACTAACTGGAATATTGATCTATTACCAGTAAGGGTTTTGAAACAAACTGGAGGCACCAGTTGGGATATAGCTGAAGGTATTTATTACGCGATAGATAAAAAAGCAGACATTATTAACTTGAGCCTTGGTAGTAATCATGACAGCCGCCTGCAGCATGATGCAGTAAAAAAAGCCTATGAGGAAGAGATAACCGTTGTAGCAGCTGCCGGTAATGATGGAGCTGGTAAAGTATATTATCCTGCTGCTTATCCGGAAACTATAGCTGTTAGTGCTGTAGGAAAAACAAATCAGAAAGCTTCTTATTCAAATTATAGTCCAGAGGTAGATGTTGCTGCTCCTGGTGGTGATTATGGACAGCCTATTTACAGTACCTGGGGCTATTATCAAGAAGGACAGACTATTTCCGATTATAATGGAATGATTGGAACATCGATGGCAGCACCACATGTTAGTGGAGTGGCTGCTTTATTAACAGCCAGCGGTGTATCTGCTCCGGAAAATATACGTGATAGATTAACAGAAACAGCTGTTGACCTGGGGGAGAAAGGAAAAGATAATTATTATGGTTCTGGATTAGTTGATGCCTATGGAGCTTTATTGGGAAAAAAAATGAGTAGTCCAAAAGTATTCGCAGCAGAAAAAAGTGGTAATGATTTAATTGTCAAGAGTGAAGTTAAATCTGTAGCCAACAACAGTTCATTCACTTTAGAGAAAGTCAAAAATAGTGCTGATCATGTTATAGGCTGGAGAGATGTAAACAATAATAACATTGTAGATAGTGGTGATTATTTTAGCGAAAAGAGAATTAATGAGGATTCAAATATTGATTTGACTTTATATTATATTTCAAAGACATCATTACAAAATGGATATAATGTTATTAATTAATTTTCAATTTATTACGGCTTAATGTTCTACTAAATATTATAAGAACCAAGCTCTAAAATTTAATATTAGTAACAATTTTTTTACTATTTAGGAGAGTGCTGTTCAAATAACAGCACTCTTTTTATTTATAAAATTCTTCTGTACAGTTATATTTTTGCATAAGTATATAGTACTAATGTGTACAAATATTGTTCGAAACATGGAGGAGGTTTTTATGACTATGAATAGTTCGGAGTTTATTAATCAAAAGGGAGTAATAAATTTATTATCTAACCTTGTTAAAATTCATAGTCCATTTTTCAATGAAGATGAGATTATGGAATATGTTTTTAATTGGTTCAAAGATAGGGGGTTACCGGTTAGTTATCACACCTTTTATGAGAAGAAAATAACTGATTTTAAAGGAAAAAATATTGTAGGTAAATTAGTAGGCCAGGATGAAGGTCCTATGGTAGTATTAAATGGGCATCTTGATACAGTAAATATTTGTGAGGGATGGACAAAGGAGCCGCTTGCTGCTGAAGTAGAAGATGGATGTCTTTATGGACTGGGTTCACTTGATATGAAGGGTGGTTCTGCAGCTATTATGCTGGCTGTTGAGGCTTTTTCCAGAACAGTAAAAAATTATAATGGAGAGATACTTTATACTCTAGTATGTGATGAAGAAGGGCCATATGGTTTAGGAACAGATGCTTTAATTATGGATGGTTATTATGATAATGCTGATGTAGCTATTGTACCTGAACCCAGTGCTGCTTTTGCAGGTATAGATTTTCCATGCCTATGTTTAGGGGCAAGAGGCGGCTGGAAGTATACTGTTAATCTAAAAGGGAAATCAGCTCATGGTGCTAATCCAAAAAAGGGTGTGAATGCAATAACTGAAGCATCTAAAGTAATTATCGAATTAGAAAAATCAGAATTAAAACCACATACCAAGCTGGGAACAGGGGCTATATGTGTCATTGATTTTAAAGGAGGAGGAGATCCTCTCTCTGTACCTGATAGTGCTACTTTTTCGGTATTTCGACACGTAACCATTGGGGAAGACAGAGAATATTTACGGCGTGAAGTGGAAGAGGCTGTTAACAGAGCTAATTTAAAGGGAAAGGCATCTATTTCATTTAGAGATGCTCCTCATCAGGATAATGCGGGTTTTCAACCTTATGTTGTTTCTGAAAGCAACCCATATACAAGGGCTATTAAAGAAAGTATCTTAAATGCAACAGGTAATGAAGCAAATATTGCTTATTTTTCAAGTGTTGGTGATTTCAATTATCTCGGTTCTAGAATTAAGATTCCTACATATGTGATAGGGCCTTCAGGTGAAAATTATCATAGTGCTGATGAATATGTTGAACTGGATTCTGTAGTTAAAACTGCCAGAATTATTTATGATTTTTTAATAAATGTATTGGTCTAAAAATAAAATCTATATAAGTGAAGGGGGGGTAGTACAAAATATTTCAAAAATATTTTTATTAACTAATACGAGGAGGATGAATAATGAGTAATCAAAAATTTGAACAGACAAAAGAAAAATTGCCCGGTTTTGGTGGTGTTTTAATTGTATTACTATTTCTAGCAGTTGGTATGGGTATTTCGGTTTTATGGTTGAATATTCCGGTACATACAACATTAATTTTGACTATTGTAGTTGCTACAATAGTAGCAATGGTATATGGGTATAGCTGGAAAGAAATACAGGATGCTATGCTGTATGGTGCTAACCTGGCTATGCTGCCTATGTTAATCCTGATGATTATTGGTGTTGTTATTGGGACCTGGGTTGCTTCTGGTACTATTCAAACCATCATTTATTATGGTTTAATCATTTTGTCACCATCCTATTTTCTTGTTGCTGCATCTGTAGCAGTTGCACTGGCTTCTATGTCTACTGGTAGTTCTTATACTTCAGGTGGCACTGTAGGGGTTGCCATGATGGGAATTGGTGCCGGTCTGGGTGTGCCGGCAGCTATGACTGCTGGTGCAGTAATTAGTGGAGCTATCCTTGGAGATAAAATGTCTCCACTTTCGGATTCAACCAACCTTGCTTCTGCTGTCGGTGAAGCAGACTTATTTGACCATATAAAAAGCATGATGTATACGACAATTCCAGCCTTTATACTTTCACTGTTAGCTTACTGGTTATTGGGCTTATTATTTGTTGAAGGTACTGCTGATGCATCTCAAGTAGAGGTAATTACAACTACACTAAAAGATAACTTTATGATAAGTCCTATTATGTTAATACCACCTGTCATTGTAATAATTATGGCTGTGAAAAAAATTTCCTCACTACCAACAATGATAGTTGCATCATTAGTTGCTTCAGCTTTAGCTATGATCTTTCAGGGCTCTAATCTTACGGAAATTACTAATATAATGAACTATGGATATACAGGTAATACCGGTGTTGAAGTGGTAGATCAGATATTGACTCGTGGTGGTTTGCAGAGTATGATGTGGACTGTTTCCCTGGGCTTTATTGGTGTTGGTCTTGGCGGAATACTGGAAAAAACAAGAATGCTGGAAGTTTTCTTAAGCAAATTCAGTAGTTTAATAAAAAATACTGGTGGTTTAATAGCTACTACAGTTATTTCCGCAATTGGTTTAAATCTTGCTACTGCCAGTCAATATATGGCTATTATAATTACCGGCAGAATGGTAATACCTGAATATAAAAACAAAAAAATACTTCCCAGAGTATTATCCAGAACATTGGAAGATGCTGGAACAGTATTTTCTCCATTAGTACCCTGGGGGTTATGTGGAGTCTTCTTTACAGGAGCACTTGGTGTTCCAACTATACAATATTTTCCTTTTGTTTTTCTTGCTCTATTAGTACCAATTATAGCTGTAATTTATGGTTATACTGGCTATGCCATCTGGTACGAAGGTGATATTGATGATTCGACCGCCTATAATTTACAGGAAAAAGATAAATAATTAATGATTAAAAATATATGGAAATAATCTCTCTGAGTAATCAGAGAGATTATTTCATCAATTAATTATATAAATATAGAGAAGGGGGTTATATTTTGCAGAAGGTCGGTGTTGTGGGAGCAGGTACAATGGGAAGTGGGATTGCACAGTGTTTTATAACATCCGGGTATAATGTTGTTTTAAATGATATAAATTCTGATTATCTGAGAAAAGCAATCAATAAAATTAATAATAATCTGAATTATTTAGTTACTAAAGAAAAAATGACTGAAATAGAAAAAAATGAAATTATAGATAGGTTGGAATGGTCTACTGATTTATCAAAATTGGCAGGAACTGACCTAATTATTGAAGCTGTATCTGAAAATATGTCGTCAAAAATTGATGTATTTAAACAACTGGAAAAAATATGTAATGATAGAGCAATATTTGCCAGCAATACTTCAGCATTAAGTATTACAGAAATAGCTGCTAATATTGATAGAAAAGAAAAAGTATTAGGCATACATTTTTTTAATCCGGCACCAGTTATGAAATTAGTTGAATTGATTATAACTGATGCAACTTCAGAAACAACCTTACAAACCATAAAAAAATTATTTACTACAATTGGTAAAGAAGTAGTAGAAATAGAAGAAAGTCCCGGGTTTATAGTAAATAGACTATTAATACCTATGATTAATGAGGCTATTTTTCTTTTATATGAAGGGATAGCTGATAAAGAAGATATTGATAGTGCAATGAAATATGGTGCCAATCATCCTCTTGGTCCTCTGACTTTAGCGGACCTTATAGGTCTGGATATATGTTTAATGATTATGGACACTTTCTATCTGGAGTTCAGGGATTCTAAATATAGAGCCTGTCCATTATTAAGAAAAAAAGTTAGAGCTGGAGAATTAGGAAGAAAAACAGGAAAAGGATTTTATGCTTATTAATCTTATAAATCATACATTTTAGTAAACTTCAATTTATATAATGGGTAGTTTGTAATGATTATAGAAATTAGCTGAATGGGGGTAAAAGATTATGAGCTATGTAAAACTAAAGAAAGAAGATGGCCTGGCAGTATTGACAATTAATCGAAAAGAAGCATTAAATGCATTAAATCATGAATTACTCTATGAACTACAGAGTGTTTTAACTTTGCTTGAAAAAGATAGAGATACTAGGGTTATCATTATTACAGGAAGAGGTAAGGCATTTATTGCAGGTGCAGATATTAAAAAGATGAGAGAAATGAACTATCCCTCAGCAAAAGAATATTCAAAATTGGGGCAAACTGTGTTGAACAGAATTGAAAATAGCAGTCTTATTGTAATAGCAGCAGTAAATGGTTATGCCATTGGTGGTGGTAATGAATTAGCTTTATCCTGTGATATTAGACTGGCTTCAACTAAAGCTAAATTTTCTCAACCAGAAGTTAGTCTGGGTATTACGGCAGGGTTTGGAGCAACTCAGCGGTTGCTGCGCATAGTAGGAGAGGCAAAGGCACGGGAATTATTACTTACTGGGAGGACAATTACGGCAGAAGAAGCATATAAGATAGGTCTTATCAATCTGGTAGTAGATGATGGTGAGTTGTTGAAACAGGCTAGTAGGTTAGCATTAACTATTTTAGAAAATGGCCCACTAGCAGTTATAAAGAATAAAAAAGCAATCAATCATAGCTTGAATCTAAGTCTAAAGGATGGATTAGAGATAGAAAGAGAGTTATTTGCTGAATGTTTTAAAACTAATGATCAAAAAGAAGGTATGACTGCCTTTTTAGAGAAAAGGCCGCCGAAATTTCGGGGTAAATAAGGAGGGGTCTGATGAATAAAATAATCAGTGCAGAGCAGGTGAAAAAGTATCTGGCAGATGAAAAAACCATGATGATTGGTGGATTTATGGAATGTGGTAGTCCTCTTAAGTTAATTAATGTTTTGATAGAAAAAAAAGTTGAGAACATAACCTTGATTGCCAATGATACAGGCTTTACTGATGGAATATTTGGTAGTTTAATTGTTAAAAAAAGGGTTAACAAAGTAATAGCATCACATATTGGTCTTAATAAAGAAACAGGCCAGCAGATGAATAATGGTGAGCTGGAGGTAGAACTGGTTCCTCAGGGTACACTTGCTGAGAGAATACGATGTTATGGTGCTGGTCTTGGTGGTTTTTATACACCTACAGGTGTAGGGACGGTGGTGGAAGAGGGCAAGGAGAAGAAAGTTATTGATAATAATGAATATTTACTGGAAAAATCATTAGGGGCTGATATTGCATTAATTAAGTCCTGGAAAGCAGATTGTGCAGGTAATTTAATTTATAGGGAATCTGCTCGAAACTTTAATCAGATAATGGCTACTGCAGCTGAGCTGGTTATTGTTGAAGCGGAAACCATTGTACCAACAGGTAAGCTTGATCCAAATCAGATAATGACTCCAGGAATTTTTGTAGATTATGTTGTGGATTTTGATATAGCATAATTTAACTTAAATAAGGAAGTGTCGTAAATATTAAAACCTAAAAATATTTTAAAATAGGATGTGATATGATGCGAAAAGTTGTAATTGTTAATGCAGTGAGAACTGCCATAGGTACTTTTGGAGGTAGTTTGAAAGATATTAATGTTACTGAATTGGGAGCGGTTGTAATCAAAGAATTACTTAAAAGAGCTGGTCTTGATCAGACAAAAGTGGATGAGGTAATAATGGGTAATGTCTTACAGGGAGGATTAGGACAAAATCCAGCCAGACAGTCTGCGGTTAGAGCCGGGATACCTTATCAGGTGCCGGCGGTGACTATTAACAAAGTATGTGGTTCTGGTTTGAAATCAGTAAATCTGGCAGCACAGGCTATAATGCTTGGTGATGCAGAAGTTATAGTAGCAGGTGGTATGGAAAATATGAGTCGAGCTGGATATCTAGCAGAAAATCTACGCTGGGGTAAAAAGATGGGAAATACTAAATTTGTAGACTTGATGATTAAAGATGGTTTATGGGAGATATTTGAAGGTTATCATATGGGAATTACTGCTGAGAATATTGCAGAAAAGTGGAATATTTCACGTCAGGAACAGGATGAATTTGCTGCATTAAGTCAACAAAAGACAGAAAAAGCAATTAATGAAGATAGATTTGTTAATGAAATAGTAGAAGTAGAAGTACCACAACGCAGAAAGAAATCTATTTTATTTAAAATAGATGAACATCCGCGTCCAGGAACAACAACTGAAAAATTAGCTGGATTAAGACCAGCCTTTAAAAAAGATGGAACTGTAACTGCTGGTAATGCATCAGGCATAAATGATGGTGCAGCAGTGGTATTACTGATGTCTGCTAAAAAGGCGGAAGAGTTAGGGGTTCCCCCTCTTGCTGAAATAGTTGCTTATGCTTCTGCTGGTGTGGAACCCAGAATAATGGGTACAGGACCTATTCCTGCAACTAAAAAAGTTTTGAAAAAAGCAAATCTTAGTATTGATGATCTTGACCTTGTAGAAGCTAACGAAGCATTTGCGGCTCAATCTATTGCTGTTTTAAGAGAATTAAAAATAAACCCAGATATTGTTAATGTTAATGGTGGTGCGATAGCACTGGGCCATCCTATTGGTGCCAGTGGCACCAGAATATTGGTTACTTTGCTACATGAAATGAAAAAGAGAAAAGTTAAATGTGGTCTGGCAACATTATGTATTGGTGGGGGTCAGGGCTGTTCTATTGTAGTTAAAAAAGTGTAGTGAAAATATCCAGGGAACACCTGTCTGTCATATTTAGAAACTATACTAAATATAAGTATTATAATGAAATTGCTGGAAAGAGGAAAGAGGTGAAATAGTTGAAGGCAAAAGAAAAGATTGCTCAGCGGATTGCCAGAGAATTTAAAGATGGAGACCTGGTTAATCTGGGTATAGGACTGCCTACTATGGTAGGTGATTATATAGATAGTGATATAGAGGTTATCTTACACTCAGAAAATGGTTTTGTTGGTTTA
This sequence comes from Halothermotrichaceae bacterium, assembly GCA_048623215.1. Taxonomy (GTDB): domain Bacteria; phylum Bacillota; class Halanaerobiia; order Halanaerobiales; family DTU029; genus JBMCBT01. The sequence continues at coordinate 515 of JBMCBT010000026.1, read as the reverse complement.
GGACCAAGTCCAGAGAAAGGTCAGGAGGATAAAGATATAACCAATGCTGGAGGGCAGCCTGTTACGATAAAAAAAGGTGGTGCATTTTTTGATAGTACTACTTCTTTTTTGATAATACGTGGTGGACATTTAGATGCTACCGTATTAGGTGTATTACAGGTAGATCAATATGGAAATCTGGCAAATTGGATGATACCCGGCAAGATGGTGCCTGGCATGGGTGGAGCTATGGATTTAACAGTCGGTGCCAGAAAAGTAATTGTGGCAACAAAGCACTTAACAAAAAAGGGTCAACCCAAAATACTAAAAGAATGCAGATTACCTTTAACTGCTAAAAAACAGGTTGATGTGAGCGTTACTGAATTAGCGGTTATTGAGGTTATAGACCAGGATTTGCTTTTAAAAGAAGTAGCTGTAGGAGTATCAGTTGAAGAAGTTATCAAGAAGACAGAAGCTGAACTAACTATAAGTAAAGAGCTAAAAAAATTCTAATATAACAGAATTATAACTGAGGG
>JBMCBT010000025.1:0-25789 GCA_048623215.1 Halothermotrichaceae bacterium | reverse complement strand
TTCTTTACTGACTTCACCTACAGGCAGTTTGCAGTCATTAAACTTCTGTATTGTATAAAAACAGGAGCGTGCATAATGATTAAATACATTTGCCAGCAGGTTGCCCTCATTAAGAACCGGGTCCCCATGGTCCTGCCCCTCAGGATTTAATGGTTTTGGTTTAAAGCTTACACTTTTTATACCCAGTCCTAAACCTAAGAAGTGAGCTCTTAACTGCTCTGATGTATAGTAATCAAGCAATTCTTTAGCCATAGGTGGTTTGACTTCACCACTACTGCTTGCTTTCTTGTCCAGAAATAATATATGGTTATTGGCAATTAACTCCGGTAATTGCAGTTCGCTTTCTGGCGGCTCAGCAGAAGGATTATTTCCCTGCTGCCCCATAAACATCGCCATTTCAGCCGGACCATAGAAATAGACATTATCTTCACCAATAAATTGATAAACTTCTGCCTCTTTTGAACACCACCATTTTTTCCAGGTGCTTTTATCCTTATTCTTGCGTTCCAGATAGGCCTGTGTAAAAGATATTGGAGCCCATAAAGATTCCGGCCAGACCCAGACTGTCAGATCATCAAGCCCTTCCAGCTCAGGAGCCTTAACTCCCCAGTTAATATTACCGGTCAGTCTGAAAGGAACCAGTGTTTTTCCATTACGGAATTGTACACCTTTTTCTGCCAGAACAGTACAGGCTGCTTCCCTCTCTTCAAGTTTAGCAAAAACGAGTTCAAAAGACGGCTTATCTTCATCATCTTTTAAAGAACAGTCCGGCAGCTTATCTTCCAGCTTATTTACCAATTCCAGATATTCATTTTTTACATGGATAACTGGCGGCTCCAGAAATTCCTCAATATTTTTAATCATAAAGTTTCTAGTATTAGGTTTTTCTTTTAAATCTTTGACCCATTCGCTGAGTAACTGCTGAAACTCTTCCAGTTTAAAATACCAGTTGGTTACATCTCTCATTTCAGGTGTCTTGCCTGACAGAGTGCTCTTTGGATTAATCAAATCTTTCTCCATATACTGATGTCCTAATGAACATTCATCAGCATAAGCTTTTTCGGACTGACAGCCGTCTATTGGGCACTGGCCGATAACCTGACGTCCATTAAGAAAAACCTCATGTTCAGGGTCATAAAATTGAGAAGTTGTTATTTTTTTTAGATGACCATTATCATATAATTTTTTAATAAAATTATAAGTAAACTGCTGGTGAATCTCACCAGCCTGTCCAATACTGGAAGCTGCAAAAAGATTAGTATCTATATGGTATGATTCTAAATCTTCTTTTTGCGATTCATGATTAGCCTGAACATACTCTTCTATTGTCCCCTCAAAAGAACTGTCACTAACTGCCTGACGGTAATCTTCTGCTATAGGAGAACCATAACAGTCTGTTCCTGAAACAAAAATTACATTTTCACTGCCAATTCTATCTCTCAAAAACCGTGCAAAAAAGTCAGCATGAACAAAAACTCCTCCAATGTGTCCAAAATGAAGCTCTTTATTTCCATAGGGCATCCCTGCTGTTATCACTGCACGCTCTGGAAATTCTGGTCTATCTTTACTCAAATCAGCCTTTGCTTCCAAATCTATCATCCTTCCCTTATTATAATTTTTATTTATTCTATGTAAATTCATACATTATAATTAACTACAACTACTATATATTATATATACTTATCAAATAAAAATAAAGTAAATGCATAAAATTATTTGCTGGTATAATACATAAAGAGCCCTTAACATATATTATATGTTTAGGACCCTTTATCCTGTTTATTTTCATAACTATTATTATGTACTTGTTTTCTAATTACTAATCCTCTTTTGTTTAATAATCACCAGTGTTATTGAAAGAACCGCCAGAGTAAATCCAATTACAATCAACATATTAAAAAATATTGGTTTAAGATCTTTTATACTATAGTCAGTTAATTTAACTATATAATTATTTGATTTAATATACCAGTAGTTTGGTGTGAAACTTGCAATTTTTAATAATTTATTACCAAGCAATTCCTGAGGTACAAAAACCCCACTAATAAAGGAAGTTCCAAGCGCAAATACATTGTTAATAGTTGTCATAGCAGGTCTGCTTTTAACTACATTTCCAATTAAATAGCTTATGCTTAAAACCGCAAGGGTAAATATAAGGGAATTTAATATTAACAGTAATCCGCTAGCAGTAAACATATAATCCCCATAGATAACAAAACTTATGAAAATCAGTATTAACCAGACCAGTAATGCATAAGTAAAGTTACCCAGTATTAATTGCAAACTAATATTTTTCAATTTAACCGGTGAACAAAGGTTTCTCTTTTTTAAATCACTTTCATTAAAAACCATCATCACAGAGCTGACACCGAAGATTAACACCGCATATAATGTATAAGCCATAAAATTAAAATAATATGGATAATCTACACTATTAGATGTTTTCTCTATAGAATTATTTAGTACAACTTCGGTTGTCTGTGACATATCCTGATTAATTGAAGCAATTAATTCTTCCTTAGATAAATCATCTATATTATTCAGGTAGCTTTCTGCAGTATTTAAGTAATTATTAATAAGGTTATCAAGATAATGCCCACGGGCTGTACCAGGTATAGTGGTTTTTTCAATTACTGGTGTATCGCCACTTAAAAAACTTTCTGTAAATCCATCAGGGACTCTAACTATATATTCTACCTCCCGGTAAAATAAAGCATCCTGCAGCCTCTGCCTTTCATCCGGAACATTTATAAAATCACCTTTTTTAGCAAGATATTCTTTTAGACCTTCAATTAACTTTGAATTTGTATCATAATTGAAAAAAGCTATATTAACTCTGCTCTCTGTAAAATCCGTATTTATAGAACTATTATTGGTGCTGGTTAATAGTACAGCTAATCCGATAAATATAAATATATACATCATTATTTGACCAATATTTTTCCATATTATCTTAAAAAAAGCTTTATAGACTTGCATATTGCCGCCTCCTTAATGACAAATAGGTAGCTGCACTAAATAATCCTGCAAAAATAATGAGTAAAATTGTATTTGTATAAAAGCGGGTATATGTATCATAATAGTACAGGGCATAAAGACTATCTGTTATTAAATTTACCGGATTAAGATAGGCTAAAATAGGGAGATTTGTGCTAATATAGTATTTTATATCACCAACCATCAGGCCAGCTAAAAAAGACATAACCATGGTAGCTCCTGTCAGGATTCCTACCTTAAAGCCTTCTCCTGTTTTAATAATTGAACCAACACTTGTTCCAAATACAACTCCCGTAATACTGCCGATAATACACGTTAAAGCTATATATCCAAGCTGACTTCCAAAATTTACTTTCAAAATCAAAACCAGATATCCAAGTAAAAGAGATATATTAAATAACTGAATTGTAATTGCGGCTAATATAGATGCACTAACTATTTTCAACTTATGAGTTGGTGCAACAGCAACTCTTGCACCCTTATCAGAAAGGTTAGCCTGTATATTAATCACTTCTTTCAACCCTAAGTAGCAGCCAAAAAAACATGCCATTCCAATTAAGGCATAAAAATAGCTAACTATATTATCAGGGGACGATTTGCTGACAGAAATTTCTTTTAGATAGTTTCCGCTCCTTAAAGAATCCTCAATTAAGTTATTTTTAAATGCAGCTGGATTTTTATTAATAATTGTTTCTATAGTAGAAAATGTCTGCTTATAATCATCAAGAAAACTTTTAATTATGGTTTGATAAATACCGGACTCTTTCACCATAAGTTTCATCCCATTGTTAAAATAAATGTATCCCTTTATCTTATTTTCATTAAGCAGCTGATCAGCTTCTTCCTTTGAAGTATATTTAATATTAAACAAATCAGTGTTCTCCGTGTTTTCACCGGAGGCAGAAACAGATTCAACAGCTTTCATAAACATTGTGTTTTCCTGATATTCAGCATTATCTACTATTCCGAGATTTATTGAACTAAAGTTCTCGACACTGGAGATATTGGAAAAAGCTAGATTGAATAGTGTAGCCAGAATAATTGGAAATAGTAAAGTCCAGAACATGTTGTCTTTATGCCGGATAGTACATTTTAACCTATATAGATAGTTGTGCAAAAACATTATACTCCTCCTTTATCCCTGAGCTCTTTTCCTGTTATTTCTAAAAATACGTCATTCAGGGTCGGTGGTTGGGAATATATTTTACCGACATTAATATTCTTCGCTTTCAAATAATTTAATATGGTATGTAAAGTATTATTTCCCTTTTTAGACCTGGCTACTAGTAAATTATCCTGATATTCTGCAGATATAATATCAGAAAGATTTTTTATATCATCTAGAAGTTCGTTATCGACTTTAAAAGTCTCAACTGTAATCTTCTCTCCGGTATTTATCATACCTTTTAATTCATCATTGCTTCCTTTAGCAATGATTTTTCCCTTATCCATAATGGCTATCTGTGTACAGATTGCCTCGACCTCTTCCATATAGTGTGAAGTATAAACAATTGTAGCTCCTCCTTCATTTAACTGCTGTATCCCTTCCAGTATTTTATTCCTACTCTGTGGGTCAACTGCTACAGTTGGCTCGTCAAGTAGAATCAACTTAGGCTTATGTGCAATACCACAGGCAATGTTTAATCTACGCAGTAACCCACCACTTAATTTTTTTGGATAAAACTTTCTAAAGTCATTCAACCCTACAAAGTCAATTGCTTCCTCCACAAGTCTTCTGCGGACTTTTTTATCTTTTATATACATACCACAGAAATAATCTATGTTTTCATAAACTGTCAATTCATCAAATACAGCAACATTCTGCATAATAATACCGATATCCCTTTTTATATCGTAAGCATCTGGAGACATAGGTTTATCATAAATTTCTACCTCACCCTTATCATACTTCAACAAAGATAAAATACAATTAATTGCAGTAGTTTTACCGGAGCCATTTGGTCCTAAAAGCCCATATATTTCCCCTTCTTCAACCTCCATATTAAAATGGTCTAGGGCAATTAAATCACCATATCTTTTAACCAGGTTTTTAACTTTAATTATCATTGTAATCCCTCCTTAAATTTGTACCTCTGGTAAAATCCTTATTTACCCAACAGTATTCGGCTTTATTTATAATCCATATTTACTATATAATAATGATAATATATAAAGTTGACATTTGTAAGTGAATAATCTCCACTTCTGACATGAGAAATGTAACAATAAACTTGAGAAATGTATAATATCATGCTAAAATTTAAATATAGTTAACAACAACAAAGTAAAGGTCTGTTAAAAATGCAAATTTTAATTGATCAATTAGTCCTTTTTATTTTAACACTTACATTATATCTCTCTCATGTAAATAGTATCTATTTAATCATTCCAGTAATAATTGCTATTATCCTGAGTACTTTAACAAGTTATTTTGAAAATGAACATATAACAATAACCCTCTTTGTCATCTATATAATTGTCAGTTTTTTTATACCTATATTAATGTTCTTTATCCCTCTTATCAGTTACAACGCATCCATTTTCAAGAAAAAATGGATATGGTTTTTTTCATTCCTTCCCCTGCTTATTTATCTTAATAATAACCCGCTTTCTCCCAAATTATTAATTGCAGCATTTATTATTACAGCTTATATTCTAAAAAAGCGTTCTGTTTCGCTTAAAAACACGAAAACAAAATACCATAAGTTACGTGATGATACCATGGAGATATCATTACAACTGAAAAAACAAAATAAAGAGCTCCTGGAAAAACAAAATTATGAGATAAATCTGGCTACAGTTACAGAACGAAACAGAATTGCAAAAGATATTCATGATAATGTAGGCCATTTACTTTCCAGATCTATCTTGCAAGTAGGTGCACTACTGGCTGTAGATAAAAATGAAAAAACACAAGAAAATTTGAAACTTATCAAAAACAGCCTATCAGAAGCTATGGACAGTATACGGGCCAGTGTTCATAATTTACATGAAAAATCAATAGACCTCCAGGCTGAGGTACATAAATTAACAGACAGTTTCAATTTATGCCCGATAAAATTTAACTATGAAATGGAGACAAATCCAGAAAAAGATATAAAATATTGTTTCATTGCAGTAATAAAAGAGGCTCTTTCAAATATAATGAAACATTCAAATGCAGACAAAGTTTCACTACTACTGCATGAACATCCTGGTTTTTATCAATTGGTTATACATGATAATGGAACTAATATTGATTTTAATCATGAAAATGGTATTGGCATAAAAAATATTGAAGACAGGGTTGCTGCACTTGATGGCAACATTAATATCAGTACTGATATGGGGTTTAGAATTTTTATATCTATACCAAAAAAACCGGAAAGGGCTGAATAGAAAATGAGAGTTATAGTTGTTGATGATGATAAGCTGGTATGTCAGTCTCTCAAAACCATCCTTGAAGCTGAAGATAATATTTCTGTTGTGGGAACTGGCCACAGCGGCAGGGAAGCTGTAAAACTTTATAATAGTTTAACACCTGATGTTCTACTGATGGACATAAGGATGAAAGAAATAAATGGCCTGGAAGCTGCAGAGGCTATTTTTAAGGAAGATGATAAAGCAAAAATACTATTTCTAACTACTTTTTCTGATGATGAATATATTATAAAAGCACTGAAGATCGGCGCAAAAGGTTATATCATCAAACAAAATTTTGAAACAATAGTACCATCACTAAAAGCCGTATATATGGGAGAAAATGTTTTTGGGGATGATATTGTTACAAAACTCCCATTACTACTCAATAAAAATAAAAGGGCAGATTTTTCAGAATATGGTATTACAGAAAGGGAACTGGACATAATCTCAACTCTAGCAGAGGGTCTAAGCAATAAGGAAATTGCCGATAAATTGTATCTAAGTGAAGGGACTATTAGAAATAATTTGACTACAATTATGGATAAGTTAAACCTTAGAAACAGAACAGAACTTGCCGTATTCTATTATAAAAATAGATAAATATATACCTATACATCACAGGTAATGTGGCTCAATGGATCTATATAAATATAAAAAATAAAGAAAGTTAATAACATAAAATACAATATAAGAGTACTTATAAACTATTATAGAACCGAAACCTCAGTATTATCAGTAATTATTAATTGTTTTTTATTATTAAAAGTAGACACTTTTATATTCTTAAATATATACCACATATTTTTTTCTAATACAGGGGCCTTGCTATTTCTCCAGGATAAGAATTTTATAATATTACCTCTTTGGTCTTTTACTAAACCTACCTGTTTAATCTTTACACTATGGTCTTTCCATAATTTATATACTTTTGCTTTTACACTTACATAATCCCCAGTATCATCTAACTTTTTACCTGCTGTTTTAACCTTAAGATATGATTCTATTTCTTTTATAAAAGGTGATATATTATTGGCCTGTGTTAAAATATGAAGGTTTTTTCCTGTTCTGGTGATAGCTACATAAAATAATCTTCGTTCCTCCTGAAGGTGACCTGCTTTATTTGTTTTTACTGGTTCTACAAGCTCTGTTTCCCTTTCCGGTGCCGGGAAGCTGTATGAATCTTCTGCAACTACATGAAGTAAAATAACATTATCAGCCTCACACCCTTTAGCCTGATGTACTGAAAAGATAGATACTGCATTCTCAGTTTTTTTGTGTTTATATCCTGGATTGTAATAATCATTATCCTTACCGATATATGGTATCTGACTTCTCTTTAATAACTTTTTAACTTTATCAAGAAAAGGAACTGCTGAATCATATCTGCATAAAATCATAATATCTGCCGGCCGACAGCCACCCCTTAACATTTTTTGCACCAGGGCCATAGTATATCTGCTGAGATAATCTTTATAATTTAACCCATTTTTTAAAATATGCAACACAGGTAATGAGTTGCCTTTTTTATTAGCCTTTACTTTTTTCTTAATCTGATTTTTATTATGTAATATTAACTGGTTTCCAGCATTCAATATTGCTGCCGGACATCTATAATTTTCAGTTAGATAACTTTTTGCAGCTCGTCCAAAATATTTTTCGAAATTTAAGAAATATTTGGGTTCTGCTCCCTGAAAAGAATAAATACTCTGCCAGTCATCACCAACACAGAATAAATTTGTATTTGATTCTTCAGGAAAAAATCGTTTGATAAATTTGATTTGCCCCAGTGATAGGTCCTGGAACTCATCTACCAGCATATGATCATACATACTATAATATTTTGCAGGGCACTTTTTAATTATATCAGCAGCCATAAAGAGCATATCATTAAAATCTATTTTATTATTTTTAGTTAAGTAAGACTGGTATTCCTTATATAACATCTCAGCACATAAACCAAAATAATACTGGCGTTTATTACTTTTATTCAGCAGTTCCTTTATCTCATCCGTCTTTATATTATTCTTTTTGGCAAGGTCTATAAAACTCAAAAACTTATCTAATATATTGTGTTTTATCCCCTGTATTTTATTTAAAAATTTGTTCTTATCATAACAGATTGTATAGCCTTTATACTCTAATTTATAATATTTAATAAAATAATCCAAAAAAACATTATCAGTTCTAATCAATTTATTAAGTTCTCTACTGATTATAGTTTTTGCCTCATTTGATGCTGTAATATAAAGTCTTTTGCTAAATTTATTTCTGATTATTTTATTAGCAAAAGAATGTACAGTTCTCACTTCAACATCAGTTAGATTAAATTGGTTTTCTAACCGCACTGACATTTCATTTGCAGCTTTTTTTGAATATGTAATTGCAATTATCCTATCAGGGTTTATTCCTTCCTGGATCAAATATTTAATTCTATACAACAGGACAGTAGTTTTACCAGTACCGGCTGCAGCAATAACCTGATTAAATCTTTTGTTTTTGACAACTGCCTCACATTGTTTTCTATTTAAACGATAATTACCACTATTATAAAAAAGATCACTATACTTTTTTATCTGTTTTTCAATATATTCTCTTTCTTTTTTTGTAGATAAGCATAACATCCTTTTTATAACCCTTAATAACATACTAATCTCCTTTATATATTATGTGAGGTATAGTAATTACAACCTCTGTCCCCTGCCCCTTGCTGCTGTATTGCTATAACCCAAAGCCCTCTAGGCAGTATAGTTAACAATCCTAAAATTAAAATAATATAATACTTTAATTTCAATATAAACACCTCATAATTATATTATTATTAGACTTCTTTATTGAAAAAATTTTTCCTTCTAATCCTGACTTTAATATCACCACCACCTGAATACAAAAATAAAGGATAGTAAATAAAATAATAGTTTGCAAATTATATTTAGATTATAAACATTAATATTATTTAATTTGATATTTTTTTATAAACCATCCAATCCCGATACCCATTACTACATGTGGAATAAATAAAAGGAGATTTGGTAATGGTGTAAGAAGTGATGCACGGGTTACATCAAGAGCCATTAATGCACCATATAATATTATATAAAAAAAATTGGATATGAATATACTCTTTATTACTGGAAATTTATAACCGGTATATTTTATAAAATATACCGTGATCGTTCCTATAATTCCAACCATAATCCAGTCAGCAATTGCACCAGTAACTAAACTTATTGGATCATCTATAAATTCCTTCGGTACAAAAGTTCCTGCAGCAATATGTGTAAAGGTATATCTAAGGTATCCAGAAAAATGAAAAACCCAGGCAATTATCTCCTTGGGAATATTACCAACAAAACCAGCTAAAACACCTAGTATTACCTTGTCCTCTAACAAATCTTTGCTATTCATAACAAATTATGCTCCTTCTTTTAAGAGTATGGAGTAGTTTCTCTTCTTTAGTATCCCTCCTGCAAAATATTATTATAACTTTAAAAGCAATATTACATTAAAGTGTACTGCTTTTTATGAAATTGTTTATAGATTCCAGCTCTGGAAGAGAGGCTATAGCGCCTTTTCCTTTAGTAGTTAGGGCACCTACTGCATTGGCAAAACGTACTATACTCACTAAATCTGTCTTACTTAATTCATTTATATTGCTTTTATGTTTTGCTAATTGTGAAAGAATACCGGCCACAAATGCATCGCCAGCACCTGTTGTATCCTGAACTTCAACTCTGAATCCAGGTACAGTTTTACTTTCACTACCATTATTAAAATAACATCCTTTTTCACCTAATGTTACAAAAAGCAGTCCAGAACCATACTCCATAATCTTTTTCACACCATTATCAATTTCTTTTTCACCAGTAATAAATTCCAGCTCTTCTTCAGATAGTTTAACTATGTCAGCTGTTTTAAGGCCTTCTGTTATCCACTTCTTTGCTTCCTTTTCGTTCGACCATAACGGCATTCTTAAATTGGGGTCATAAGAAACTAATATCCCCTTATCTTTAGCAAACTGAGCCATATGTATAGTAGTATCTCTTGCTGGCTGATTAATTAAACTAATGGATCCGTGGTGAAAATATTTTGCAGTTTTAAGTAATTCCACATCAACCTCTTGCCACTTATATAACATATCTGCACCTGGATCCCTGTAGAAAGTAAAATCACGGTCACCAGCCTCATCAAGAGTTACAAATGCTAAAGTTGTTTTGGCCTTATCAGTTTGCATAATAGCTTTAGTTTCAACTTCATTATCCTTTAATGTTTCAATTAATAATCTTCCAAAGGGATCATTGCCAACCTTACCGAAAAATGCACTATTTAAACCCAATTTTGCAGCACCTACTGCCACATTAGCTGGTGCTCCACCGGGCATCCTTAAAAAACCCTTGTTCTCTTTTAGTGGTAACCCTTTTTTCAAAGGGACAAAATCAATTAACATCTCACCCATAGTAATAATATCTACTGCCATAATAATTTCCTCCTTTTAATTACATTTTACCTTATAAATCATTATAATATGTAGAACAATAAATAGCCAGAGATAAAACGTATATACTCCCTGGCCATTTATTTAAGGATATATTTATTTAAACTGTACAACTGCCTTTACAATATTCTTTTTATCCTCTATACTTTTATCCATGGCATTTTGTATATCATTAAAATCAAAAAAAGTTTTTTATATGTTAATATACAAAAAAAGAGTAGCCAATATTTTTGGCACTCTCTTTCCCTATATTATTAAAAACTATTCAAGATTATCACAACTGCAGCCGCTGTCTCCTTCACTGTAAGGACAACCGATACATTTGGCCCCTTTTCGTTTTTCTATAACAATCTTAGCAACTGCAGTAATCACTATTGCTAAAATAATAACAGATACAATTATATTAGCCATATTGTCAGTTACCTCCTAAACACTTACTGCTAACTTTTCAGCTGCTTTTTGATTGCCTTTCCTCATAAGAAAAATAAGATAGCCAGACAATGCAATTACGATTATTAAACCGGGTAGAAAGCCTCTGCCCAGGGAACCGGTTGTAAATAATGTTCCCAGTTGATAAGTAAGAAAGGAAGCTACATAACCCATACCGAACTGGAAACCGATAGCTCCCCACAGCCATTTCCTGCTCTCCATCTCTGCATTCATAGCACCAATAGCAGCGAAACAGGGTGGAGTAAACAAATTAAACATCAAATAGGATAATGCAGCTACTGATGTTAGTCCCATTACCTGGGCGACATCTGTACCCCCTGAAACAAGAGCTAATTCATCTGGATTTATAAAGTTAGTAATACCATAGACTACAGCTAATGTACCAACTACATTTTCTTTGGCAATAAAACCTGTAATTGCTGCTGCCGCCAGCTGCCATGCACCAAATCCTAAAGGTACCAGTAATACTGCAAATGGTGATGCGATACTAGCTAGAATACTTGTGTTTTGGGCACCTTCAGCAACAACCTGGAATTGCCAGTTAAATGTCTGCATGATTTGTACCGCCATATTACAGAGAAGAATAATAGTACCAGCCTTGATAATAAAGGCTTTACCCCTGGTAAGCATGGAAATTGTAGCCCTCTTAATACTAGGGATCTTATATTCTGGTAATTCCATTATAAAAAATGACCTGGAATTTTTCTCGCCAGTAATTCTCAAGACTATTAAGGAACTAATAACAATGAGGACAATAGCCATGAAGTACATTGTTGTTCCTACCCATGCTGCATCATTAAAAAAGATTCCAGCAAATAGAGCTATTACTGGCAATTTTGCACCACAGGGCATAAAGGGTGTTAACATAGCAGTAGTTCTTCTTTGTCTTTCGTTTTTAATTGTTCTGGTTGCCATAACTCCTGGAATAGCACAACCTGTACCGATAATCATCGGAATAATTGATTTTCCTGATAACCCAACACGCTTAAAAAATCTATCCATAACTACAGCCACACGTGCCATATAGCCACAATCTTCAAGTAATGCTAGTAGGAAAAACAACACCATGATAAGTGGTAAAAAACCTACAACAGCTCCAACACCACCAATAATACCATCTAAAAGAATAGCATTTAGTACCGGTGATACTCCTCCAAGCAGACCCTCAGTCCAGGCATAAAAGCTATCAATCCAGCCAACGAAAGTATCAGCCAGAAGGGGTCCTAAATGGGTCTGTGAAATAGAAAAAACTGCCCACATAACTACTGCAAAAATTGGAATGCCAAGCCATTTGTGTGCCAGGATTCTATCAACTACATCCTGCCTGGTCTGACGGTTGCTACTTGCTTTTCTATCTTCCACATCTGAAACAATACTTTTCACAAATTCAAATCTCTTTCTGTCAGAAGCCTCAACTTGACTTTTATCAGTAATATCAACAGCTAAACTATTATATGGTGCTGTCTGCCACTTTTCTTTTACTTTTATTACAGTAGAAATAAGCTTTTCAAGGCCATTGTTGCTACCTCTGGTAGAAACAGTTTCAACAACCGGGCATTCTAATTTGCTGGATAACGTCTCTAAATCTATATCTGTTTCTTTTTTTCTGGTTAAATCACTCTTATTTAGCGCAACTACAACCGGTATGCCCAGTTCAAGAAGCTGAGTTGTAAAAAATAAACTTCTGCTTAGATTGGTTGCATCAACTATATTGATAATAACATCTGGATTTTCTTTCTTTATAAAGTCACTAGTAATGGTTTCTTCTGAAGTATAGGGTGACATTGAATATGCTCCAGGAAGGTCTACTGCTACAATATCTTCATTTGCTGTACTAAGATTTTTCTTAATCAAACCTTCCTTTTTTTCAATGGTTACACCTCCCCAGTTACCAACACGTTCAACCTTACCTGTTATTGCATTAAACAAAGTCGTTTTCCCACTATTAGGGTTTCCTGTAAGTGCTACTCGCATAATCTATAATCCTCTCCTTATTTATTTTATAAAATATATATCTCTATATAACAAATTGGTAATATGCAGGACATTTTCCACAAACAATTTAAGTACTTGAACGTTATATACTAATTTTAGCTATCTATAATGATAGCCTCAGCCAAGTCTTTATCAATGCTGTATCTTGCATCCTTGATAGATATGACATAGTTTTCAGCAAGTGTTGATATTACAGTCACTATTTCACCTTCATAACACCCCAATGTAAACAAAAATTTCTTAAGCTCTTCATCAGTTGCCTTAACTTCCTTAATAGTGTATTCTCTGTTAACTTTAGCCTCTGTTAAATTGGTCACTTCACTACCTCTTCTTTCTGCTTTTGTGTTAGCTTCTACTGATATTTTACTACTAATCGCATAATCCATACCTACACCTCCCCAGGAGCAAATATCATGTAATCATCCATATTAATTGTCTAAATATCATATTATAGTCTGTATAAGTATCCTACCTGGCAAACAATATATCTTCACCTAAAAAATTACTTGTGCCATAGTCGATATTGAAAATCATTTTCAATTAATATTATAACTGCTGCCTATATTTTAATCAAGGGTAACATGCCGTTGATTTGTAGGATTATAGCCAGTTAAAACTGATTGTTTTAACCATGCTCATCATTTCACAAAGAAACTCTTTATAATACTTATATATTTAAATATCCCAAACCTTTAAATGCTGTATAATCACAATTGGTGCTATGGAACCCAGTAACAGTAACGGCCATAAACTAAAAGGCACTGTAGTTGTCGAGAGTATATTCTGCATAAAGGGTATATAGATTGTAGTTAACTGTAATACTGCACCCAGTAAAACTGCAAACCAGAGATATTTATTCTTAAATAAAGTCTTATCAAATCCAATACCAGACTTTCTTCTGGCATCAAACACGTGAAATAACTGGGCAAAAGAAATAGCATGAAAACCAATAGTCCTGCTCATTTCTATAGAAAAACCTTTATTTAGGGCAAAGAGATAAATAAGTAAAGGGCCCAGGGCCTGGATAGTGCTGTGTAAATATAATTTCTTATTAAATTTCTTATTTAAAATAGATTTACCAGGATCCCGAGGGGGGCGATTCATAATATCCGGTTCGGGTTCTTCCCAGGCTAAAGCCAGTGCCGGAAAAACATCGATAACCAGATTAATCCACAATATCTGTAAAGCCAGTAAGGGAAGTGGTATCTGTAATACTATCCCCATAAAAATAAAGATTATTTTGCTCAGATTATTGGTAAATAAGAAATAAATAAATTTCTGTATATTATCAAAAATAATTCTACCTTCTTTGATAGCTTTCACAATAGTACTAAAGCTATCATCAAGCAGTACCATATCAGAGGCTTGGCGAGCTACAGATGTTCCTCGCTGTCCCATTGACACGCCGATATCAGCTTTCTTTAATGCAGGGGCATCATTAACCCCATCCCCGGTCATAGCTGTAATCTCATCAGATTTATTTAGAGCATCAATTATCTGTAATTTGTTTTCTGGTGAAACCCGGCTGAAAACACAATTGCCAGCAATACTTTCTTTAAGTTCATCCACAGACATATTATCTATATCCTTCCCTGTAACAGATTTAGCTTCATTATTACTAGAATTAATACCAACCTTTTCAGCAATTGATAGAGCTGTATCCTCCTGGTCACCGGTAATTAGCCTGGTACTTATACCTGCCTGCCGGGCCATAGTTATGGTCTCTTTTACTCCTTCACGTGGTGGATCCATAATACCGGCAAATCCCAGAAATGTTAGCCCTTTATCCATCTCTTTCTTTATTTTTTCTTCTGTATCTGCAGCAGCCTCTTTATAGGCAATAGCCAGCACTCGCAAACCTTTTTCTCCCATTTCTTTGTTTTTTTCCTTCAATATCTTCTTTCTGTCTTCGGTTAAATCGTTTATTCCTTCCTGGCTATGTAATGAATTACAGTAATCTATAACTATTGATGGTGAACCTTTTACATAAATATAATTATTAGCTTCTGCTGTCCGGTAGGCTACTGCCATATACATCCTTTCAGAGCTAAATGGAACTTCAGCCAATCTTTTATAACCCTCTTCTTCCAGTAATTCTCTATCATAATCTGCCTTTCTGGCTGCAGTCACAAGAGCACCTTCAGTGGGGGAACCGAGAACTTCCCAAATATCTTTATTTTCAGCTTTCTGGATAACAGCATTACTACATAAAGTACCTACTTTAAGAAAAAGGGAGATGTCCTGGTCTTCTGCAACATCTATTTTGTCATCATTTATAAAAAACTTCCCTTCAACTTGATAACCACTTCCGCTTATCTTAACATTTTTCTCTGACAAATATATATTTTTAAGGGTCATCTGATTTTCGGTTATAGTACCAGTTTTATCTGTACAGATAGTTGTAGTAGAACCAAGTGTTTCCACTGCCTGTAGTTTCCGAACCAGAGCATTGTTTTTTACCATTTTGCTCATACCAATGGCCAGAGTAATAGTAGCAATAATCGGTAATCCTTCCGGCACAGCTGCTATAGCCAGAGCAATCCCTGTTTTAATAGTTTTTATTATAGGGTTACCTACTATTAAGCCAAAAATGGTGATAATTACGGTAACTAGCAAAGTTATTTTTATCAGTGATTTGCCCATCTGGTCTAACCGCTCCTCAAGAGGAGTATCTTCATTTTCTGTTTCTTCCAGTAAATTACCTATCTGCCCCATTTCAGTATCTGAACCTGTAGCTGTAACCAGCACCTTGCCTGACCCCCGGGAAACTATAGTCCCCATATAAACCATATTTTTTCTTTCGGCCAGGGGAAGCTCCCTTCCAGCTTGAAAATCATCACTTTTATTTACTGTCTCCGATTCTCCAGTAAGAACTGATTCGTTAACAGATAGATTATTTGATTCAAGCAGTCGTCCATCAGCACTAATTCGAACTCCTTCTTTAAGTAATATAATATCCCCCGGGACAAGGTTTTCAGCATTAATTTCTCGGATATTACCTCCACGGATTACTCTGGCAGATGGTGTTAATATTTTTTTTAATGATTCCATTGATTTTTCAGCATTGTATTCAGTAGCAAATCCTAAAATAGTATTAAAGATTATTATAGCTATAATAGCTAGGGCTTCTACTAGATCTCCAATAATAAAAGCAAACAGGGAAGTAAAGAAGAGAAGTATTACCATAACGTCCTTTATCTGGTCATACAATACTTCCCAAATAGAAACCCCGGCAGCTTTTTTCAGCTTGTTTTTTCCATATTTTTTTAATCTAATATCTATTTCTTCTTCTGACAAACCCTTTTCCGAGTCACTGTCATATTCCTTAATTATTTCTTCTTTTTTCTGATAGTAATAACCGTTAGCTTTTCCCATCTTTAATCCTAAACCTCCCATTAATTGCCGAATTTTATATACATTTTATCATAATATTGATATGAATAAAAATAATTATAACTCCTGAAATAGCATAACCTGTCGTAAACTGTAATGAATAGCATACCCCTTTATCAAAAAATCATATATTTCTTTAACCTATAGTAATATTATTTAAAAAATAGTTTGAAAAATTTCAAAAACCTCTTGACAGAAAATACTTTTTATAGTATATTATTAATAACAGTTATTATTACTGTTAATAATAAAAAGGGAGAGTGTTATATATGGAAGAAAAAAGACAGATGCCGTTAATAGGAGATGTATTTCCGAAAGTTGAGGTAAAGACTACACATGGAGTAAAAAGTTTGCCAGGGGACTATCAGGGAAAATGGTTTATTCTCTTTAGTCATCCTGCTGATTTTACACCTGTTTGTACTACTGAATTTGTAGCTTTTCAAAAAAGATATGAACAGTTTAAAAATTTGGATACAGAATTAATCGGACTTAGTATCGATCAAGTTTTTTCCCATATCAAATGGGTAGAATGGATTAATGATAATATTGGTGAAAAAATTGAATATCCAGTAATTGCTGATGACCGCGGAAAAGTTGCTGAAAAACTCGGGCTAGTACATCCTGGGAAAGGAACAAATACTGTCAGAGCAGTCTATATTGTGGATCCAGATGGTGTAATTAGGGCTATCCTCTACTATCCACAGGAATTGGGACGTAATATGGATGAAATAGTAAGGATGGTAAAAGGACTTCAGACCTCTGATGAGAATAGTGTTGCCCTACCAGCGAACTGGCCTGAAAATGAACTTATCGAAGATAAGGTTATTATTGAACCCGCCAGTGATGAGGAAACTGCTTCAAAAAGAAAAGAAGAATATGATAATTATGACTGGTGGTTCTGTTATAAAGAACTTTAATACAAACAACTCAAGATTGCAAAAAAGAGGATTCGCCTGAAGAATGGGCATCCTCTTTTTCTTTTTAGTACATAATTCTGATTATAGTACTACTATCTCTTGTAAATAACCGATAAATTTAAAAGCATCCATCCCACTGGAAATACCACAATCAACAAAAATAAGCAGACTGGAATCCACTATCTTTGCAATTTTTGCCAGTAATAGCTCCCTTTGCCATTTCTGCCATACCATTGGTATAGTCCTTTATATCTCCTGAGCAAATTATTCCACATTCGGTTAAGTAGTTTAGAGCGTTTATAATATTCAAAATAATTTCCCCCTATTTATTACTCTATTTTCCCTGCTCACATGGAAACAATACCTGAAACAATAAAACCACCCCTGTAATGAACAGTGAATAAAATAACCAATGAGAAGCTATAGGGAATATTGAATATAATGGCTGATATTCCATAGTGACAGCATAATACACCCCACCAATTAGGACAATTGATATTACAAGTTCTACCATGCGTAAAAGCCTTGACTCTTTTGCACCCGGTGCAAATCTTCTCCTGCCAGTTATCAAACCCTCAATAATACCCCATAACCGCCACAGTATAACGAATATTAGTAGGGCTATAATGAACCATAGTACCTTTTGACCCATAATAATTCTTTCCATCCCTGCTGAAGAAAAACCAGACCATGCAGTCCAATCGCTTAAAATGTATGCAAAAGCTGGCCAACTGCGTTGGCTGTTAGTTAAAATAACGATACCATCACCTGTTTCTGGAACAGACTGAAAGTGTGACATCCACCCGGTTCCCTGTCCCCCATGGGATACTGCTTTTTCTCCATTAGCAAACCATTCGATATAATGCCCAAAACCATATGAGTCAAATACAAAACCATAATACCCGGGGATTTCCTCAACTACAGGCTGATATAGTTTTTCAATATTTCTTTGTTCAAGAACATTATGATCATTAGATAGATTAGTCATACCAGCAGCAACAAACATGGCTATATCCTCTACAGTTGAATATAGATTGCCTGAAGCCTTTGTCGAATATGTATAAACAGGTACTGGACTCCCATCCACATCATAACCATTAGGAACCGAAGGATTCCACTCTCCATTCCAGGTATAACTGGAACGGCCCATACCAATTGGTTTTAGAATCGTTTCTTTCATATAGTTTGCAAAAGCCTGACCACTTACTTCTTCTACCAGTAATTCAAGCAAATTAAACCCTGTATCTGAATAATGAAAGGATTTACCAGGTTTCTGTATTAAAACAACTTCCTTAGATAATATCTCTTCTATAGAGGGTATGTTTTCTTCAGGAGAATATAATGCCTCTGGTCCAATAGTTCCCAGAGGTAAGCCGGCAGTATTACTCAGCAATAAACCTGCTGTTATATCTTCTTCAGCAAATTTGGATTCAGGAATACTCCAGTTTTGTATATAAAAATCAACAGGTTTATTAAGATCAAGCTTACCCTGTTCAACTAACTTCATTATTCCCCAGGCTGTAACCGATTTTGATATAGACTCAACTCTACAATAGGTATCAATAGTCATTTTTTGTTCTTTCGTAATGTCAGCATAACCAAAGGCCTTAGTCCAGGCAATCTCTCCTTTTTTAATAAGTGAGATGTTAAGTCCGGCAATATCATAGTCTTTCATCAAATTAGGAATTCTTTGGTTAAGATGATTTGTAAATTTTTCTATAGATGCACCCTCTTTAATCTGTTTTGTTATGAAAATCTTTGAAGCAATAATCACAGGAATAAAAGAGAGTAAAACAATAATCACTACTTTTATCCAAAAGCTATTAATAAATTTATCTATTTTTTTAAAATTCATATATAATTCTCCTTTATGTAAATAATCTACAGCAAATGATTTTATAACCACCCATTATAAAAATAATAAAATTAGTACCTCCGTTTAATCCTCTCTTAACCCATTAACAATATATTTAATTAAATCATCCATAAGTTGTGGGAAAAATTTTGAGCCGATATCTTCTTTATGAAGGTAAACATAAAGAATTGCATCAAAAAATGCTATTATATATTGAGGATCCTTTTCCTTAATCCTACCCCTGGCTTGCCACTTCTTTATTACTGGAATAAACAATTCATATGCTACTTCACCATAATCCTCCTTCTTAAAATTCGTTTTCTTTTCTATTTTATTAAAAGTATTCTGATTAAAAAATTCCCTTAAAACAATATTTTCCTGCATCCCGTATAAAAATTTATAAACAAGGTATTTAATAATTTCTACTGTATTACCTTCAAAATCCAGGTCAGCCATTATCTCTTTTTTTAGTTTGTTATTTTCTTCAATAAAAATAATCAGAAACAACTCTTCTTTTGAAGAAAAGTAATTATAAAAGGTACCGGTGGCAATTCCTGCTCTTTCTGTAATTTCTGAAACGGAAGTATCTTTAAATCCCTTTTTTAAAAACAATTCACTAGACTTATTTATTAGTTTTTTTTCTATGTGATTATAAACTTCGCTTGTTCTCATTTTTACTTTATTTACTCCTTTCTATATTTGATGAATGAATAATTATGTATTCATTCACATTTTAATAAAAAGATGCTTTTCTGTCAAGTTTATAAATTTCAAACTCAATACCACCTTCAACTCAGATATTTATTTATCTATTACGATTTTTTCTTTTTTGTAAATAAAATGGCACGATCCCAGATAATATCAAATAAGGCCGGCCCAACTAATGCTTCCTGGTCAAGATATAACCTAAAACCTATAAACGCATCTTCATTATTGTCAATCCCAAAGGCTTTTCCCTGTAGGTTGCCAGTACTATATGGTATAGTTATCAGACAATCTTCATCCACTTTTCTGGCCATTTTGCATAGATAATAATACCTGGCATTTTCATAGTCTTCGGGAAAATAACCTTCAGCAGAATAAGGGAATTCGATATTTACATTAGCTACCGCAACACCATTTAAAAATTCATCACCATAAAAACAGCAGTTACAATAGGTTGCTTTTCCGCTAAGTTCATGATTAACACCATACAATATGACAAAATCATCATCTGTTGCTAATTGAAAATTATTTGTTTTAAGATAAGTGGCATCTCTGCCATCTCCCAGAACATCAACATCCTGTAATATTCCCTCATAACTGTTTAGTACCCAGAGATTTGTATCTAAATCTATATGATTATATTCACTACTTCCATATTTCTCAATTATTTCATTTCTTAAGTAATCAAGGTCATCTCTAGCACTGGGTATAATCTGGAATTCGGTAGTTCCTGTTTCACGAACTTTTAATTTCGGTATAGACCAGGGTTTTAGCTTAGTTACAGGTTTTTTCGGTGTAACTCTATGTACTTTCATAAACTGATCAAAGTTATGAATATAGGCATCACCTACATATTTCTCGGCCCAGATTGCACCACGCATTAAGAATAAAAAGTTATCCTTTCCTTTTTCAAGACCCATATTAGTCATATCCATGGGAATAATATCATCATTCATAATATCCAAACTGTAGCCAGCTGTGTATAGAGATTCCCGAATTTCCTTATTTACACCCTTATCGGCACTACTGATAATGACTGTAGAACTATTATAGGGAAATCCTTCCTCTCCCTGTGGTGTATTTTCAGTCCAGATATTATAATTATTGGTCGCATTCCCCATTGCAGCAAATACTCGATGATAGGTACCGGTATCTTCATTACCTATAACAAAATAATCACTATAATCTTTATCGGGTTTGTTTTCAACAAAAAATAAATAGCTTTGAAAACTAAAATAAACCGCAGGTGGAGGTGTTTGCCCAATTATTACAATAGCTTCGTCAGCGCGCAGTTTAAAGGTTCCTCCTGGAGCTATAAAATTTATATTGGCCGGATAGTTATCTGGATTATCTGGATTATAACCGACAGACGGCTTCTGCCCTTTGGCAGGATTCTGATTTGGTGCTGGGGGAAGTAAACAGAGTGCATAAGCAGAAGTGGCATTATTTCCCATACATGTATCAACCAGACCTAAACTACAGAGTTTTAATATATTTAAATATTTAAATTCTCCTTCCTGAACAATAAAGTTATTTTCTTCTAAACCTGTAATAACCCTCCCTATATTCTGTTTAAAGTTATTATTCTGCTTAAAAATATCATTATTACCAGATGAATTTTTCTTCATTCATCTCATCTCCTTACTGACATAACTTTTCTTTTTGGTAAATAAAATGGCATTATCCCAGATGATATCAAAAAGGGCTGGGCCAACCATAGCTTCTTGATCAAGATAAAGTCTAAATCCAATCAATACATCCTCATAGTTATCAACACCATAGGCTTTTCCGTAGGGGTTACCCGTACTATATGGTATAATAATGGTCTTTTCATCAGTAGCTTTCCTGGCAAATTTACTTAGATAATAATATCTGGCATTATTATAACCCATAGGGAAAAACTCAAGAGCAGAATCCTGAAATTCAGTTGAAATCTGAGCTACAGCAACACCATTTTTAAGATCATACCCATAAAAACTTGCATTATGAAATATTGCTTTAGCAGTTCTTTTATGATTAACTCCATAGATTATTACAAAGTCATCATCACTGGTTAATTGAAACGGCTCTGTTTTTATATAGGTAGCATCTCTGTTATCTGCCAGTAAATCCTTATCCAGAAAAATTCCTTCATATCCATCAAACCAGTTATTTAATGTTAGATCAATGTGATCATACTCATCACTACCATATCTGTTAATTATCTCACCGCGCAGGTGGTCAAGGTCATCTCTAGCAGTAGGTAGTTCCTCAAATTCAGTAATACCAGTTTCCCTGTTTTTAAGATATGGTACTGGCCAGGGGTTTTGTATTGACTGGGGTGTATCTGGAGTAATACGAAACACCCGTACATAGTTTTCCAGGTTTTTAAGATATTCCATACCAATATCCCTGTTATCCCACATAATTGCTCTCATAATAAACAAAAATGTGTCTTTTCCTCTTTCCAGCCCCATATTAACTAAATCCGGCGGAATAATATCATCATTCATAATAGACTGCTCAAATCCAGCACTACTGAGAACTTCACGAACTTGCTTGTTTATATGTCTATCAGCAGTAGTGATTATTATTGTAAAACTATTAAATGAATTTCCATAGACTCCATCTGGGGTACCTTCAGTCCAGATATTAAAATTATTTAGTGAATCACCCAGACTGGCAAAAATACGATGATAGATACCAGTATACTCATCACCTGTTGTAAAAACATCACTATAATCCTTTCCTATATTATTTTGGGCAAACCCCAGATAACTTCTGTAACTAAAATAAATAGCTGGTGGAGGTGTTCTACCAATCATTACAATAGCTTCATCAGGTCTTAATTTATAGGTAAATCCAGGTGTTATATAATCAATATTTGCTGGATATCTGCTGTGCCTATTATTTTTGTAGCTTCCCGAGGAATTGCGCCCCTGACAGGAAGACTGCTCTGGTGCTGGAGGTAAAATATATGCTGCATATGGAGCACCTGCATGGTTTCCCAGACAGGAGTCTACTTTTCCTTCACTACAGAGTTTTAACATATCTATATAGCCCAGTTTGCCTTCCTGAACAGTAAAACCAGATCTGTTTAATCTGAAAATAAACTTTTTGAGTTTGCGATAATCGCTTCGATCCATAAAATTCATCTCCTTAAAACTCCCTATTTTATAATATATGAAATATATTTATCTCTGTGCAGTTTTCGACATAACTTAAAACAATTTTATTCTAAGTATATATAAATAACATAAGCTATCAATCACATTTATTCTGTGAATTGATAGCTCTTTATAACAGTTTATATAAATATTTTTTGTAAGATTATCAGCTCATTCGTTTAAAATTGAAAGTCTGGTTTCTATATTTATCCCAGATGACAGGTTCATAGTCATCTCCTGCAACTACTTCCATTAAGGTTACCGCTTGTAAACTAACAATAGCTACAGGCAGCTATATCGACTTGCTTTTTTTAAGTAGTAAACGATATAAAGGGATAGAGATATAATTACATATAAAGAAAACACAGGTTAACAACATAGTAGACCACATAGACATTAATTCATGTGCTTGATTTGTCCTTGCACGGTGCCAAGGGAAGATTAGTTGTCCGGTGTACCAGGCAGAGGGATTTATTATTGAATAAATTCCATCTATTATGTCAGGAATAATTGCCCCTATAATAGCTGCTATTCTCAATAAATAAACATAACTACTGTTGCGTTTTTTTTCCTTCCTGGTAATAAGAGCAAATAAACTTATACCAGAAAGTTGAAATAATAGGTAGGGGATATCTCTGCTAATTTCTGTCTTATTAAACCAATTTATTGTATAATCTGGTTCTACCATATCCATCACTGCATGGGAAACTACTCCAAGAGAAAAAGCTGTAACAATATTACCTGCCAGCCTATTATGTGAATTAGCAGAAGCTTTCCCCAACATATCTCCAACTAAAATGTGTTTTAAAATATCACTCATAGTCTATCCCCTCCCTTTTTTATTGTTAATTATAATTCAATTATACTACAAATGTAAACATTTTGCAAACATTTTGCAAATTATTTTTAAATTTTTTATATTTCCAGGCGTATTAGAACACGTTATTATCTCTCCTGGCTAGAAAGAACTGGTAATGCTAAAATAAATTGTCGCGCCTGTTCCTTAGTCAAATGTATTATACTAATATCTCAACTCTCCTTTCACCCCGATAAAAAAATTTAAATATTATATTTATAATAACTAGCAGGCTATCCCTTATACGCAATAGCATCAAGTTGAAATTTTAAGCTATCATATACCAGGAAATCCCTGAAAGGTAATCAAAGTTCTATTTCTAACTAAACAGATTTTATTAAGATATCCAGATGGTATAATGTTGTTAAATTCAAAAAATAAAAACATCCACAAAGCCAAGAACCCCAATGGGCCCACTGTTTTATGCATCAAAGATGATACGGTTCTCCATGTCTATGTAAACGTATAAAAAAAGCCCCCAAAGAGATTACTATTCTCCGCGAAGAACTTATTAAATAAGAATAACTTCGTTACTCTCCATTAATAGAACGTGCAGAAGCCTCCACTTAAGGAGGCTTCATTACTATATTATTCATTTTAATATACTATACATCAATGTCTTGCTTCAATCTACCATCTTGCTTTTCCTTCTTTCTATTATTAATTTAAACCTTAGTTCCAGTCAGCGTCTAGATCCACAGGTACAACAGATAATTGTGTATTATAAGTACCATCAACATTGATCTTATATATAGAGTACCCACCTACATCACCTGATGAATAAGCTAGACTTAAACCATCTGGGGACCAGCTAGGCATAATATCATCATAAGAAGGGTTATTGGTTACCTGAATCCTATCTGAACCATCAGCATTCATTACATATATTTCCCTATCATTATTATAATCTGAGTGAAAAGCTATCCGGGAACCATCCGGAGACCAATTTGGGCTTTCATCATTATACCCTGATTTATCACTAATTTTAGTCTGGTTTGTACCATCGGTATTCATTACATATATTTCTCTATTCCCGTCATTATCCCTGTCTGACTCAAAAGCTATCAGGGAACCATCCGGAGACCAACTGGGGTTTCCATCATACCCAGGATCAGTGGTTATCTGTCTTAAGTTTGATCCATCGACATCCATTACAAATATATCGTGATTTCCAGACCTATTAGACTCAAAAACTATCCTGCTTCCATCTGGTGACCAGCTAGGGTCATACTCATAAGAATCAGGTTTGTTACTAATATTAATCTGGTTTGTACCATCTGCATTCATTACATATATGTCTTTTTTCCCATCTCTATCTGACACAAAGGCAATCCTTGACCTATCTGGCGACCAAACAGGGTTCTCATCCTCTGCTGTATTATTAGTTAGCCTAATTGGATTTGTACCATCGTCATTCATTACATATATCTCTGTAGCATCCCTGTCCCTGAGTGATGTAAAAACTAATCTTGCTGTGACCTCAACCTGGACGCTTCTACTGACTTCTAACTTACCATCTGTTGCTGTAAATTTTATTTCATGACTCCCTATGTTGGAAGCAGTTGTAGTCCAGCTAAACTC
>JBMCBT010000024.1:0-26494 GCA_048623215.1 Halothermotrichaceae bacterium | reverse complement strand
TTTTTTCACCTTGTCATTAGCGCCTTTCCTAATATTATTCCAACTATTATCAAACCTTTTTATCTCTCTATCAATTCTCCTCAGTACATTATCAGGAAGTTGTAATGGGTTTGCATAATATGCATCAAATATTTTTTCTATAATATACTTTGCTTTACCATCAAAACAATTTACTTCATATGAATTAATAACCTGTGAACATATTAAATTATTAAAAGTTTTTAAAATATTATTACTTCCTTCTTTATTAAGAATTTTTATATCTTCAAAGCCAATAACCTTTTGATTTATAACTACTCCATTTTCACCTATAATAACTTCCTTTTTATATTTTTCAATATTCTTTTTTGATGTTTCTATAACTTTTTTTATGAAAAACCCAGTTACACTAGTAACTATTTCTGAATAAATAATATCATCTTTATCTATATACTCACTGTCTTTTTCTCTACTATTATCATCCCTTATACTTTTATGATTTTCAATAATACTTATTAGATCTTCAAGATGTTTTTTCTCATTGAGCCCACTATCGCTGATTTTTTTAATTGAGAATTTTAAATCTTTAATTAACTTATCCAATTCTATATTGCCATTAGTCAATCCATCATCTAAATCATGTTCTGCTTGGGCAATTTCGTCAGCCCAATAAATAATTTGTCCTTCTAGTGTTGTTGGAAATGGATATTCTAAATATAAGTATTTACTTTCTCCTAATATCAGATAGTCATCAATACATGAAGTGTCACATTCAGAACAACTTTTTTCTGAATGACATAATTTGAATTTAGTATGCTTTAATACTCCTTCATACACCTGATATGTTAAATCAAGACCGGGAAATTGTTCATATTTCTCTTCTAAATAATTTAACACTTTTATACTTTGGAAATTATGTTTAAATTTTTTAAGTTTTTGTTCATCGTTCTCTTCCTTATTAATATTACCCATCTTTTTTTTATACATCTCACTTAATTGCCTCTCACCCTGATGTCCAAAAGGCGTATGCCCTATATCATGGCCAAGAGCAATTGCTTCTGTTAAATCTTCATTTAAGTTTAAATTTCTTGCTATATTTCTAGCAATTTGTTTAACTTCCAATGTGTGAGTCATTCTAGTTCGGTAATGGTCACCTTTATCAGTATTATAAACCTGTGCCTTATCTACCAGTCTACGATAAGATCTAGAATGTATTATTCTATCTCTATCTCTTTCGAACTCACTTCTGGTATTATCTGGCCTTTTAATTCCTAATGCACGTTTAGCGTGACTGCTTTTTTGAGCTAAAATATCCAGATTTTTTTCAAGTATATTTATTGACTCAATTTTATTACCTTTATATACTTGATATTCTCCTGGTCTTATTGGTGGTTTAGTTCCTAATTCTAAATTTATAATAGTATTATATTTATCTCTATCAAGTTTTCTTAAAAAAACAAACTTATGTGTCCCAAATTTGTCATATTTATCTTCTGATAAACTAACCCCCCTTTCTTTTTCATATAATTTTATAAATTTTTTCTTCTTTAATTTATTTAATTTATATGTATTTTCAATAATTAATTTCTTATTTTCTACGTGAGCATCCCCAATGAATATTTTTTCCTCTATATCTTCTGTCGCGAAACCAAATATTATTATGTTATACTTTTTATCTTCATCTATATTCTGCGGTAATTTATTATATATATAAACATCATCTTCATAAGGAGGTTTTTCCAATTTATTGTCAAGCTCTTCTAATGACTTTTCATTTAATTTATATCTTAACACTATAAAAATATCTTTTTCATTATTCATTACATTCACTCCCAATATTTGCATTCTTTCTGATAAGTTATTGTTCTAAAAATTCATTAACAGAAATAACATTATCACTCCCAAACCATTCCTGAACTCTAGTTAAACCAGCTGAAAGTTGTTTATTTAAATATAGAATTGCTATATTTTTAATTGCTCGAGAACAGCTAACATAAAAAAGATGATTAGTCCTATCATAAACTCTTGTTGATGCATTTTTTAAAGCTTCAATATTGCCAGTTAAATATTCAGGAAAGTTGTAATTATTCCATGTACGCTCTCCTACTATTATCAGCACATTCTCAAATTCGTCTCCTTTTGTGTTATGTTTAGTAGAAAATATAGAATCTTTTTCAACGTGCTTGTATAGATTCTTTATTTCTTGGTAATTTAAGTTCATTATGTTCTCAAAAAACTCTTTTCTTCCCTCATTTTCTTCAATCTTATTCTTGAATTCTTTTAACTTATCATCTTCAACAAATAAATTATTATCAAATACATAATCCCAGATTACATTTAGTTTATCTTTTTTACTAAACTCAACAAGAACATCCATAATTTTCTTTAACTTAATCTTGTCTTTACTTCCTAAGAACTTATAATCTATTTTTTCCATTAAATCAAAGATTTTATTTTCATTATATAGTTCTATACTTGCCTCAACTCTATTCAATAGAAAAGACGAAATCGGGCATTCTTTCTCAAATAACTTTTCCTGAAAATTATAATATGGATAATAATCCTTATATACATTGAATATGTTTTCATATCCAGCTCTCTTTGCTATCTCTTTATGACTTAGGAAAAGTTCTTTAACCTCTCCACCCCAAGCACTATGAAGCTTATCTTTAATAAGATTAAAAGTATCCGACTCAAACATAGATGAGCATTCTTTTTCACTTTATAAATATAAAAAGGAAAGAGAACCTTCAATATCTTTATTTTTACCAGCTGGATATTGATTAATATCTTCTCTAATGGTATTTAATAAATTAATAACCTGTTCCGAAGATCGATAATTTGTTTCTTTTGGTATATGTTCAAAAACATCACTTTCATCTATTGAACCAATACCTTTATCATATATACTCTGCATAAAATCGCCAAAAAAACCAACCATAAAATCCTTTCTCTGTTTTTTATCTTCAAGCTCTGATAGACACTCTAAAAATATATTTACAATATTTTCATCTGTATCCTGATATTCATCTACTAACACTATAGGAAACCTATCCATAAAAATACGTCTCAATTTAGGATATCGAAAAAACATCTCCCAGGATAGCTTTATAACTTCATTATGCGAAATTATACCATCGTTAATAATTTTAAATTCTTTATATTGTATTTTTCTGTTTTTTAAAGATTCAATATCTACCTCATATAAGTCTATTATAACATCTTTTAATTCCTGTTGATATTTTACTATTATATCCCAGAAAAAATCATGAATTGTATTCACAATTAGAAGACTATTTTCTCCAATTCTATCTTTTATCTCATCAACTGCCACATTTGTATAGGTAATACAGCCAATTTTTTTAGCCAGGCTGGCATATTCAGTATCTTTATTCTCAATTATGTACTCCAAGGTCTTAATCAATGACCAGGTCTTACCTGAGCCTGCGCCTGCATCCAGTAAAAAAGACTTATTATTATCGATACATGCATATATTTTATCTAAAGAATCATCTTTACGTTCACCTTCAGTTTTTTCTATTCCTGCAGCCATTCAAATCCCTCCCTTATATAAGTAGGTACTTTCCAGTCATCTATTTCAAGATAAAGCATAATATCAAAAGCAAAAGTAGGTTTATTAGAAATAGAATTTACAATATTATCAATCAGTTCATTATTTATTATAATTTCTTCTTTCTCTTGAGAAATTACATCTTCTATTTTCCCCTTCAAATTACCAGCAGGGGTTTTAATAGATTCAAATTTTGAAATATTGTCATATAAAAGATTAAAATTTTCTAATATAAACTGCTCTTCAAAACTCCTTCCACATAACACTTCACAATTTTCCATTTCTAAAGGCTGGTATTGATATGTGACTCTAAATAATTTATTACAATCTATTTTGTCATCTTCACCACATTCCAGTAATTCATCTATATTCTTCAATTTAGGGAGCCAATCCTGTAAAGTTAAATTACTGCTAGTATAATCCTTATCTAACTCAGGAGCAATTTATCATTTGCAGTCTGGATCTTTCTATCTGAAATTCTTTATAAAAGTATAGTAGTTTCAGTATTATATAAATTAAATTACTGAAGCCAAGACCATTATATGCCTCGGGCAAATTATAACCACTATTATTACTATAAAATATATCTGTATTATTTTTTAAAATACTGTCCGGAGAAAACTTTGATTTCAATTCTATATTACGGTCTTCCAGACCTGGATAACCGAAGTTATTTAAATCCTCAAAATATTCTTCAAAAATATCATCATATTTTTCATCCCAATTGCCACTAGCGGTTCCTAATACTTTTGTAAGCTCCGTTAATAATTTTTCATCATCATTCTGCACTAACTTAAAATAACTATCAAACAACTTCGATAATTCTTTTGATTTATCCTCAGCTTTATCATCAAGTTCCCGACGAGCAAAAATAAATGCAGTTTTTAATAATCTATTTAGATCTTCCTTCCAAGTTTTTTTCTTTTCAATTAAATGCTTATTTTCCCTATTAGTTGAATCAATAGTCCAAATACGAGTTTTATAAAAAGTACAATAATTATCTTTAATGTATTCTCTTAATTCCGTTTTGCTATCACCATAAAGTCTTTCATACTTATTAAAAAAACTTTCCGCTTTTTCACAGTAGTATTCATATTGTAAAATCACCTCTTTATTATCTGATTTTAATTCAGTAATAAAAGGCTCCAAATGTGCCGTATTATCGTCATCAGTATATATAATTACAATTTCTAACTTTATTATAGGCAGTTTATTTTCAAACTCTTCTTTTATCTCGACTATTTTTTCTTCATCTTCTTCGCTATCTTTATTTTTCAACTCTCTATACTTCTTGTAACTTTTATAGCTACTATCAAAGTTACTTAGCGATGATATTGAAAAGTCTGCAAAGTCAAAACTAGGGTTATCTTTAGTGGTAAAGCATTTAACTAATTCAATAAAAGATGTCTTACCACAATTGTTTCTTCCTACTATTATAGTATTCTTATCGTCTAGCATAACTCTATTTTGTGACATTTTAGTAAGTAGTCTGAAGTTTTCGCCAGCAATACTTTTAATTTTCATTTCTCTAACAACTCCCTTATTAAAATACCTTTCCCTTACATAATTCTCCATTTTACCTAAATATCCTGCTAAAAAATAGCAAAGCCCCTATCCATAGGAAATTCTATTCCTTATGGATAGGGGTTAGGCTTAACACGATATGTTCATTCAAATGGGCCATTGCTATCTTGTGTTGTAAAGCAGAGTTTCTCTGGTCCCGTTTTTTATACATGTCATTTATATGATTATGCTGTTTTTTCTTACATATATTTTTTATACATTATATATGATACGGTTCACCGCGTATTATCTTAAAAGCTCGATATACCTGCTCTATAAGTATCAATCTTACCATCTGATGGGTAAAGGTCATGTGTGAAAGGGAAAGGTTATAGTTTGCTTGCTTTAACACTTTATCACTTATCCCCAGCGCACCACCAATGATGAAAGTAATACTGCTATAACCCTGTACTTGAAGGTTTTGAATGGACTTAGCCAGTCCTCTAGATGTCATCGGTTTACCTTTGACATCCAGAGCTATTATATAGGTTGTATTAGACACATGATTCAAAATCCTTTCCCCTTCTTTATCTATTATCTGTATTTTCTCTGCCCTGGATAGATTACCGCTTATTCTCTCATCAGACAGCTCAATAATATTCACCTCTGCATACGGCTGCAGTCTTTTAACAAAATCATTTATCCCCAGCTGCAGATAATCCTTCTTGATACTACCTACTGTGATAATATTAGTTTTCATACTCTTCACCTCTATAACAACATATAGTTTTACTAAATTAGCTGTTTTATACCACACGTATAATTTTCTCTGCTCAAAACCAAATAATATCTTATGTCCAGTATATTTTTGCAGCTTTTAATTTATAAATAGTTATAATCATCACTGCTTACTTTATCATTTTCCTCATTAATAATAATTGGAATCTTCTCGGCTTCTTTTTCCTGATTTAAATTCGGGATAATATAAGTAAAAATAACAATTCCCAGGATAAGACATACAATTATAAATATTATGGATGATTTCAAATTTTTCTTTTTCATAATCAACCCCCTACTTCATACAACTTTGTCGGTTTATGGCGGTAAGTATATTCCAGCTGCAAATCTTCACCAATTACAAAATCTTTATCTTCCAGGTTGTTTTTAACAGTTATATAGGCCAGTTCTGGTTTATTATTATCTTTACTGAGATGTGCCAGTAATATACTGGGAAAATTACTGTTAATTAATTCAGGTAGTATTTCAGCAGCAGCATCGTTTGATAAGTGTCCCTCTTCACCATTAATACGATTTTTTAATGACCAGGGATAAGACCCCGTCATCAGCATCTCCAGGTCATGATTGGACTCCAGGACAAGTAGATCCAGCCCTTTAAGCATTTCTTTAACATCCGGTGTTATATATCCCATATCTGTAGCTATTCCTATTTTTTTGCTTCCACAGTTAATTATATAACCAACAGGGTCACTGGCATCATGTGATATAGAAAAAGGGGTAACCCCCAGGTCTCCTACCATAAATTCTTTTTTAAAAATACGACAATTCTTTTCTTTTATTTTACCCAATCTTTTCTCAGCTCCAGCCCAGGTAAGGTCATTGGCATAGATAGGCAGATCATAACGGCGGGATAAAACTCCTACACCTTTAATGTGGTCTATATGTTCATGTGTTACCAGTAATGCATCTAGAGCCTGACAACAGCCGTTTACCTTTTGCATCCTTTCTTCTATTTTTTTTCCACTTAACCCGGCATCCACCAATATACTGGAATTTTCTGTAGATACATAGATGGAATTACCAGAGCTGCCACTTGCTAGCACTGAAACTTTTAATTTCATAGATTTCACCCATTTCTTTGCAGGATTTTTAGATATAAAGACGAAAGATATATATTAAGCGCAAAAAAAGTATATTTGTTCATAGGGAGGAAGAAAATGATTAAAATACTCGTTGTAGATGATTCTGCGTTCATGAGACAAATGTTTGTAAAAATGCTTGATAATAACAATAATTTTTCAGTTATCGACACAGCTGAAAACGGCCAGGAAGCACTAAAAAAAATAAAAGAACAAAACCCTGATGTTATTACACTGGATATTGAGATGCCGGTTAAAAATGGCCTGGAAACTTTAAAAGAGATAATGACAATGCCTGACCCTGTGCCCACCATAATGGTTAGTGCCATTGATGATAAAGATACAGTTATGACAGCATTAGAACTGGGTGCTTTTGATTTTATACCAAAACCCGCACGTCCTCTGGCCTTAAATCTTGATAATATCAAAGATGACTTAATCGAAAAATTACAGACAGCAGCGGGAATAGAAAAAAAATCATTTGCTGAAATAAAACCTGAAAAACCTGCAGCAACTATCTCAAAATCAAATACAATTAAATCAGAAGATAATTTTCCCATAATAACCATCGGTACTTCTTCTGGAGGGCCTAAAGCCTTAAAGACTATTTTACCTGTTTTACCTGCAGATTTTCCTGCCGCTATTTTAATTGTACAGCATATGCCTAAAGGATTTACTTCTTCACTGGCCAAAAGATTAGATGACCAGTCAGCTATCACAGTCAAAGAGGCTGACGATAACGATAAAATCAAAACAGGCACAGCTTATCTTGCACCGGGTGATTATCACATGGAGGTAGATGAAAATGGTTCTATCCTTTTAAACCAATCACCACCAAAATGGAGTGTAAGACCTTGTGCTGATTACTTATTAACCTCTGCAGCCAAAAATTTCAAAAATAGAGTCATCGGCGTAATCTTAACCGGTATGGGTTTTGATGGCGCAGATGGAATGCAGATTGTAAAAAAATATAATGGTTATGGTATAGTTGAAGACAAAAGCACAGCCCTTGTCTACGGTATGCCTCAAAGTGTTATTAAGGCAAATGCCTATGATGAAATAGTCCCACTCAATAAAATAGCAAATAAAATAATTGAAATTATTGAAAGGAGATACAGTTAATGCCCATAACTTTCGATGAATTTGTAGATGAAGCTTCAATCGTCCTTAATATAAAATTAAATGGCTATAAACTGAAACGAGTTCAGAGAAGAACAGATAGTTTGATGCGGCGTTATCATGTAAAAAATTATAGTGAATGTCTCCAACTATTAAAAAATGATCTCAGTTTTAAAAATGCTTATTTAAACCACTTTACCATAAACACATCTGAATTTTTTCGTAATCCAGATAATTTTACTTACTTACAGGAACAAATTTTTCCTGAACTTTTTTCTAAAAAGGACAAGGTAAAGATATGGAGTGCTCCCTGTTCTAACGGCTCTGAACCCTATACAATTGCTATTATTTTATCTGAACTTGGATATAAAGATCATCAATATAAAATCGTAGCCAGTGATCTAGATAAAGAAATCTTGTCTGCAGCAAAGGAAGCTGTTTATAATGCTAATTCTATTCAAAAAGTACCGGACAATATCTTAAAAAAGTACTTTACCCTATTACCAAAAGTACATAAAAAATACAAACTTGATAAAAGTATTACCAGCAAAGTAACTTTTGGACAAAAAGATTTAATTAATGAATCCTATACTTCAAACTGGGATATTATCTTAAGTCGTAATTTCTTTATCTATCTGACAAGTGAAATAAAAGAAATGTTAACTCATAAATTTACTAATGCTCTCAACCCAGGTGGTTATTTGTTTTTAGGTAATACTGAATTTATTTTCAATCCAGAAAAATATGGACTTAAAAAAATATATTCATCTTTTTACCAAAAAATTATTAATTAATGCTCTTCATCATACCAGCTAAGATGATAGATTAAACTAACTATCCCAACTGCAAGGTCTTCATTTCTGACTATTACATCTTCTGGAACCAGTAATCTGGTTGGTGCAAAATTCCAGAGAGACTTAACACCAGCATCAACCAGCTTTTCTGCTACATCCTGAGCAGAATTACTGGGGACAGCTAATATGCCCAGCTTTATCTGGTTCTCTCTTACTACTTCATCTAATTTTTTCATACTTTTCACAGTAATATCCCCTATTTTATTGCCAATTTTTACTAAATCAGCATCCAGCACACTGATGATATCAAGTCCCATTTTATGAAACCCTCCATAATTCACCAGTGCTCTACCCAGGTTACCAGCTCCAACTAATACTGCCGGCCATACTTTATTTACACCTAATATTTTACTAATAGACCTTTTTAAACTACTAACATCATAACCAACACCTCTGCGGCCAAACTCTCCATAATAAGACAAATCTTTACGAACCTGTGTAGAAGGTATCCCCAACTTGCCTCCTAATTCTTTTGAAGAAACAACATCTTCATTTTCAAAGTTTTCAAGTTTGTCCAGACAGCGGTAATATAAAGGCAGTCTTTCAATAGTGGCTTTGGGTATATACTTTTTATCCTTCATCTACTTCACTCCTCACTTATTTTACTCTACTCCCATTACTTATATCACTGTCAACAGTAGTTAGGGTTAAGTCCCCCTCATCGTTTGAAGCAGCCAGTATCATTCCATTAGACTTTACTCCAAAAATGGTAGCCGGTTCTAAATTGGCTATCATAACTATTTTTTTGCCTATTAACTCTTCCGCTTGATAGTGTTTTGCTACCCCTGCCACCAATTGTCTTTGTTCTGTACCTAAATCTACCTGTAGTTTTAACAATTTATTACTATCTTCTATTTTTTCAGCTTCCTTAACTTCTGCTACCCTTAAATCAAGTTTTGTAAAATCATCGAAACCAATCAAGTTGTCTTCCCCCTTATTCTCTTCTTTTTTTTCTTCGTTTTTCCTTACTTCCACCTTTTTAAAATATTCTTCAACATCTATCCTGGGATAAATGGGTTTCCCTTTATTTATTTTAACCCCTGTAGGTAACAAGCCCCACTGGCTCAGCTCATGCCAACTAGCATTTATAATTAAATCTTTGCTTCCCATTTGTTCGCCAATTATAGCTGGAGTCTCAACAAAGAAAGGTTTTAAAGCTGAAGCAATTATTCGTAATGATTCCATTAAATTATACAATACTGTCCCCAGCCTCTCTTTTTTACTTTCATCTCTTCCCAGAATCCAGGGTGTCGTCTGATCTATATATTTATTGGTTCTACGCACTAAATTCCACAATTCTTCAAGAGCTACAGTAAACTTGAGTTTTTCCATATTATCAGCGACTGCCTCAATTGTATTTTGTGCAAACTCTTTTAGCTCCTGGTCAACATCTTCTGCAGGTCCTGCTTCCGGTATAACACCATCAAAATACTGTTCTATCATACTTAAAGTTCTATTCAACAGATTTCCTAAATCATTGGCCAGATCTGAATTTATCCTCTGAATTAATGATTCGGTAGAATAGGTGCCGTCAGTCCCAAAGGCAACTTCCCGCATAAGGTAATATCTAATAGGGTCTACGCCAAAATCATCAATTAATATATTAGGATCTACCACATTACCTTTAGACTTGGACATTTTACCTGTCTTGGTTAATAACCAGCCGTGTCCAAAAACCTGTTCAGGCAGAGGTTGTTCTAGGGCCATTAAAATAATCGGCCAGATAATTGTATGAAAGCGTAATATATCTTTGCCGACCAGATGGATGTCAGCCGGCCAGTATTTATTATAGTTTTCTTCATCAGTCATATAGCCAATAGCAGTAATATAATTGCTCAGAGCGTCTATCCAGACATAAATAACATGGTCTTCATCAATAGCAACAGGAATACCCCAGTCAAAAGTTGTTCTTGATACACTAAGATCATCAAGCCCCTGTTCGATAAAATTAATCATTTCGTTACGGCGGCTTTCAGGTTGAATAAAGTCAGGATTATTTTTTATATGTTTCAATAATCTATCTGCATATTTGCTCAATTTAAAGAAATAACTCTCTTCTTCTACCCACTCTACCTCCCGGCCGCAGTCAGGACATACTTTTTCTTCTCCCAGCTGCCTTTCTGTCCAGAAACTTTCACAGGGAGTACAGTACCAACCTTCATATTTGTCTTTATAAATATCACCCTTGTCATATATTTTCTGAAAAATTTTCTGAACTACTTTTTCATGTCGGTCTTCAGTAGTTCTAATAAAGTAATCATAATCTACCCCCAGCCTTTCCCAGAGGTTTTTAAAAGTTTCTACAATCTCATCAACATATTCCTTCGGCTTTCTACCGATTTCAGCTGCTTTTCTCTCTATTTTTTGTCCATGTTCATCAGAACCAGTCAAAAACATGGTATCATAACCACACATTTTTTTATATTTAGCAATAGTATCAGCAGCAACAGTTGTATAAGCATGTCCGATATGTAATTTATCACTTGGATAATATATCGGTGTTGTTACATAAAAAGTGTTATCCTTTGCCATAATTCAAACTCCTTTCAAGTATATTATTAATATTAATTATTTTACATTAATTTTATTAAACTTTCTATTTAATGTCAACAATTCTAACATCATCCGCACAGGAAGATTAATGTTGGATGCTTTTTATTAATTATACAATTTACAAAAATAAAAAATAAACAATAACGCTACCTATCTATTTTCTTTGCGGGCATCTATAACAATCGCTTCTTTATAAACCTTTTTTTTCGGTAGGTCTCTAATCCGGGCAACTTCTTTAATAGCCTTTTTCTTGCTAAAACCCTGTTCTATCATCAATTGAAGATGTTCCAGTATAT
Source organism: Halothermotrichaceae bacterium (assembly GCA_048623215.1). Classification (GTDB taxonomy): domain Bacteria; phylum Bacillota; class Halanaerobiia; order Halanaerobiales; family DTU029; genus JBMCBT01. The sequence goes on along the minus strand of JBMCBT010000024.1, from coordinate 14,742 downwards.
TCAAATCTTCCCACCCCTGTTGCGAAGATTCTACATCTCCTATACCTTCTATTACAACTACAATTTCTCCTTTTATTTCCCTATTTCCTATATTATTTAATATCTTTTCAGCTGTCCCATAGATTTTTTCCTCATGTATTTTACTGATTTCTCGAACTACCGCTATTTTTCTATTTTTTAATAATGCACTAAATTCTTTTAAAGTCTCTTTCAAACGATACGGGGATTCATATATTATAGTAGTTCTTACTTCATTTTTTATAGCTTCCAGCCTTTCCTTTCTCTCTTTACCCTTGCGTGGTAAAAATCCTTCAAATACAAATCGAGATGTATCCATCCCGGAAACAACCAGTGCTGATATAGCTGCTGTTGGTCCCGGCACAGGAATAACAGAGACCCCTGCTGTTATAGCTTTTTTTACTATAATCAACCCCGGGTCAGAAATCCCGGGCATACCGGCATCGCTTACCAGTGCTATATTTTCTCCCTGTTCTAGCTTTTGCAAAAGTTTTTTTGCTTTTTCATTTTCATTATGCTCATGATAACTGGTTAAACCAGTATTTATATCATAATAATTTAAAAGCTTAGCTGTTCTCCTGGTATCTTCAGCAGCAATTACTTGAGCTTTTTTTAATATTTTTATAACACGGAATGAAATATCCTCCAAATTTCCAATAGGTGTCCCACAAATATACAACTTACCTTTATTCATAATTGTCATCTCCATAAATCTCGTTTACTTCATCCGTATAATCGGTCGTATTTCCCTTATAAACTATTAATGGCGGTAAAACATCTATCCCGCTATTGCCGCCTTTTTGTGCCTCTATCAGAAAGGTTTTAGGAGTAGTATTTTCACGCGGTTGTATTAATCTTAATCGTTTAGGCTCCAGGCTATATTTTTTCATTACATCAATAACCTCTGCCAGACGAAATGATCGATGGACAAGTGCCATTTTGCCTCCAAATCTAAGGAGTTTAGCCCCTTCACGAACTACATCTTCCAGGTTAGCATATATTTCATGCCGGGCAATAGCTTTAGCCTTTCCTACTGTGATTTTTCCTTTATCTGCAGGCATATAAGGAGGATTTGATAAAATCAGATCCACAGCTCCAGGGCTAATAAAATTTGATGCTTGAGAAAAATCACCTTTTATTATTTCAATTGTACTCTGTAGCTCATTCATTTCAACACTGCGTTTTGATAACTCAACCATTTTTTCCTGTATTTCAATTCCTATTATTTTATCAGGCTCTTTCTTAAATGCCAAAAGCAGCGGAATTACACCACTACCGCTGCCAAAATCTACAATAAAATCTCCCTTTCTTACTTTTGCAAAATCGGCAAGAAACACAGAATCATTTCCAAACTTAAAATAATTGGAGTTCTGGATTATTTTAAGTTTTTCAGGAATAAGTATATTTATTTCTTCCATTATTATTGTTCCTCCAGCTGTCTATCTATTAAGTTCTGACAAAACAAACAGTCTCCCTTTCTCTTTTCACCAAAACTGGAATGACAGACATGATACCCTTCTTTATATAAATCCATAAGATTGGAATGACCTTTTCCACCACTTTTTTGCCTTTTAAAAACTACTTTTCTCAATTCATTATTTTCCTGTTTTAATTCTTCATTTTCCTGATATAGTTCAAAAGTAATATCTTTTAACTTTTGAAACCTCATCGACATTTCTTCTATTTGTTCCTGAAAATGAGCCAGTGCACTTAATATCTCCTGATTCATTAAAACTTCACCTATCCCTTAGAGGATTTCTGTGAATTATCTTTTTCCTTGATATCCTCTAAATCCATTTCTATACATTCTTCGCTTCCCATATCTACTTTAACTGTTCTTTTTACAAGGTTTCTCTCCACTATCTCTCCTTCACCCAATTCTAACTCAACTGTATCTCCTATTTTCGGCATTTCCTGTTTTAATTGTTTATATACTTTAGATTCATATTTAAGACAACACATAAGGCGCCCACAAATACCGGATATTTTTGCAGGATTAAGAGATAGCTCCTGTTTTTTTGCCATTTTAATAGAGATAGGATCAAAATCTCTAAGGAAAACTGAACAGCAGAGTGGACGACCACACACACCAAGTCCTCCCACCATTTTTGCTTCATCCCTTACACCAATCTGTCTTAATTCAATTCTTGTTTTAAATACCCGGGCCAGATCTTTAACTAACTCTCTAAAATCCACCCGTCCTTCGGCCGTAAAATAAAAGATAATCTTGTTATGGTCAAAAGTATACTCTACATCAATTAGTTTCATAGGAAGTCCATGTTTATCGATTTTCTTTAAACATATAAAATAAGCCTTTTTTTCCAGTCTTATATTTTCATCGTTTTTTTCCTTGTCTTTTGGTTGGGCTTTTCTTATTACAGGCTTTAAAGGAGATACTATATCTTCTTCAGAGACTTCCTTTTTCGCCATAACTACTTCACCAAATTCAATGCCGCGCGCAGTTTCTACAATAACATTATCTCCTACCTTTAACTCTATCTTCTCCGGATCAAAATAATATATTTTGCCGGCTTTTCTAAAACTTACTCCAACTACTGTATACATAATTTATTTACACCCTCTTAGCTCTAATCTTAAACAACATTACCTGTAAAGCAAGATCCTTTCTTGCATTTTTAGCGATATACCTCTTTATATTATTTATCAATTCTATAATCAATATTAATTCCTCTACTGTATAGTTGTTGTTTATTTTTTTAATATAATCTTTGTAGTCACAATTTACCAGTTGTTTAGTATTACCCTGATTATATAATATTATATCCCTATACCAGTTTAATATCAAATCAAACAGTGGAAACTCCTGTTTCAGTAATTTTTCAAATTTATCAGCAGCTTTAAATACTTTAACTGTCTTTAACCGGGGAAGATTATACAGGGTTTTTAAAATATTATCTCTGTTCTTTAAAAAATCCTCATTTTCAGCCAAATTTAAAGCCCGTCCGAGGCTTCCATCAGCCAGGCGGGCAATCAATTCTACTTTCTCTGAATTAATTCCTTTGTCATTAAGCTGTTCAATAATTAACTGCTTGGATATGCTGTTTAAATATATCTGCTGACAGCGGGATATAACTGTCGGCAATAATTTATCTATTTCTTCTGCTAGAAGTATTAACACAACATATTCTGGTGGTTCTTCTAAAGTTTTTAACAAACTATTTGCTGCTTGTGGGGTCATCTGCTCAGCCTGGTCTATAATATAGACTTTATGTTTGCTTTCATAAGGCTTATATGCAATATCTTTTTGCAGAGACCTGATTTGTTCTATTTTTATAGCTTTACCCTCTTCTATTTCAACTACTCTTACATCAGGATGATTTCCATGATTAATTTTCTTACAGGGTAAACAGTCCTCACAATTATCAGCTGTAGTAGACTTACAATTTAAAGCTTTGGCCAGCTCTACAGCCAGAGTTTTTTTGCCTACACCTTCTTTTCCCAGAAATAAATACGAATGGTGTATTCTATTTGTAGATATTTCATCCTGTAAAATACGAACAGCTGCTTTCTGTCCAATTACATTCTTAAAACTCATACCCTAAATCCCCTAACTATATTTTCAAAAATTCTTCTACATCCATTACAAAAATTGTTGCACCACCTATTTGTACTTCCATAGGAAATGAATAATAACTTTCTAATGAACTGGCAACAGGTGACATTGGTGCTACTGTCTTTTTGCGAGATTGACAATTTTCTTTAATAATATCCTTTAATTCTTCTAAATGTTCTTCATCTGTTCCTATCATAAAAGTAGTATTCCCTTCCCGTAAAAACCCACCTGTGCTGGCCATCTTGGTGACCTGAAAACCTTTTTTAGTTAATGATTCCAATAAATCATGGGCATCATGGTCATGGACAACAGCTATCACCATCTTCATACTATTTTTATCTCCTTCTCTATTCATGATAATAGCCTCCTTTTAATTATAGTATAGACTTTATGATGAATTTCATCAATACTTTTAACTCTACTTCCTTCTACACACTTAATTTTTTCCCAATTATACTTATCTGCAATCCAGCAGGCATTTTTATAAGTATCCTGCATATATTCCAGATTTTTTTCATGAATATCTTTATGAGTTCTTTTGTTAAGTAGTTTCATACTATATCTGGGGGGCATATCCAAAAACAAGACTATCTCTGGCCTGGGTAATCCAAATTTTTTAAATTCAAGATCAGTCAACCAGTTTAGATATTCTTCCCTGTCCTTATAATCTTCAATTTTGGAAGCCTGGTGAATCATATTTGAAGTTGTATATCTATCAGCTAAAATTATACTACCCTTCTCATACAATTCCTTCCACTCCTTTTGATAGGAAGCAAATCTATCAACTGCATAAAAAGTGGAAGCAGCATACAAATTAACAGCCCTTGGGTCTTCCCCAAACTCACCATCCAGATACATCTTTACCAGGGCAGAAGACCTATCATTATAATTGGGATACTCTACCCTTGTTATATTGTGCCCTTCCTGTTTTAAACGGCGAAACAATTTATTGTACTGAGTAGTTTTCCCACTGGCATCTGTACCCGATTCTATTACTATTAGTTTCCCCTGCATCATAATTTGCTCCTATTCTTGTTAATACTTCTATATAAAATATTAATTTTTATTTCTATAATAATATATTCGCTATTAGTTGTAAAATCCCTGCAAATCCAATCCAGATTCAAAAATCAAATGAGAATAATTAACAAAAAATTGTGGGAAAATATAAAAAGGTTACCAAAAGAAAGTTGAGGTGAGCAATATGGATGAAAGTAAAATCATCAAAAAAAACAAAGCAGACCAACACGATTTCCTTGTAGCCTGGTCTACTGGAATGAACGATTATGAAATTTCACAAAAACTTGGTGTTTCTCTGGATACAGTTAAAGAAGTTCGTGCTGATTTGTTTGATGAAAATCACCATAACAAAGAATTAAATAAGTGAATCAATATATTTGCTGGCTTCAATGGCAGCAGATGCACCAGCACCGGCTGAAGTAACTACCTGTCGATAATGTGGATCCTGCACATCACCCGCTGCAAATATACCTTCTTTGCTTGTCATAAATTTGCCGTCTGTAACAATATATCCTTTTTCATCTAATTCAAGCTGTCCTTTAAAAAGTGCAGTATTTGGTTTATAGCCAATAGCTATAAATATACCACTAACCTCAGTTAAGTCCTGTTTTTCTTTTGATTTATTGTTTTCAACAGTAATTCCTGCTACCTTATCTTCTCCCAGAATAGTTCGCAGTTCGTTATTCCATAATATTTCTATTTTTGAGTTGTTTTTTGCCCTTTCACCCAGAATCCTGGTTCCACGAAACTCATCACGCCTATGTATTAAATATACCTTGCTGCAGAAGTTGGTCAAATAATTAGCTTCTTCAAGTGCTACATCCCCACCACCGACAACCGCAACTATCTTTCCTTTAAAAAATGCTCCATCACAGGTTGCACAATAGGAAACGCCTCTACCAACAAATTTTTCTTCTTTTTTTAACCCTAATTTTCGGTGAGAAGCACCTGTAGTGATTACAATTGTATCTGCCTGGTATTGATTGGCATCTGTTTTAATATAATAGGGTTTATCAGTAAATTCAACTTTTTGTACCAACTCATAAGTTAGTCCTGCATCAAGATTTTCAGCCTGCTTAATGATTTTCTGCATCAATTCAAATCCGTTAATACCATCAGGAAATCCAGGATAATTTTCTATTTCTGGGGATGTGGTAATTTGACCCCCTGGTTCAGGCCCCATCAAAACTATTGGCTCTAATCCAGCACGCGAACCATAAATAGCTGCAGTTAAACCAGCAGGTCCTCCACCAATTATAACTAACTTTTCTTTTGTTATCTCATCGTCCATTTATATTCCCCCAAATCATTACTTGTTTTTTCATTTTATAGATTATCTTCTTACATAATGTATATTGACATTTAATCTACTGAATAATTAGGAGCTTCTTTTGTAATATTTATATCATGAGGATGACTCTCACGCAACCCTGCTGCTGTTATTTTGATAAAACGTCCGTCAAGCTGCAGCTCTTTAATGGTTTCTGTACCGCAATAACCCATTCCAGCTCTTATACCTCCAACTAATTGATAAATAGTATCAGCCAATGGCCCTTTAAAGGGAACACGTCCTTCTATTCCTTCTGGTACTAATTTTTTTGATTCCTGTTCCTGTTCCTGGAAATACCTATCCTTACTTCCTTCCTGCATGGCTCCCATAGAGCCCATACCTCTATAAACTTTATAACTTCTACCTTTATATATTTCTAATTTTCCCGGGCTCTCTTCAGTTCCAGCCAGTAAACTGCCCAGCATAACTGTATCTGCACCGGCAGCCAGTGCTTTAACTATATCGCCAGAATACTTTATCCCTCCATCTGCAATAATTGGAGTATCATGCTTATGTGCCATTTTTGCACAGTCATTAATTGCTGTTATCTGTGGTACTCCTACCCCTGCTACAACCCGGGTAGTACAAATAGAACCAGGCCCAATACCCACTTTAACCACATCTGCACCAGCTTTTATCAAATCCTCCGTTGCTTTAGCTGTAGCTACATTTCCGGCAATAATTTCTAAATCAGGATATTTTTCTTTAATCTGAACCACTGTTTTAACTACTCCAGTTGAATGGCCGTGAGCTGTATCAATTACTATTATATCCACCTCAGCTTCAACCAATGCATCTATCCTGTCAAAAGTATTATCAGTTACCCCAACTGCAGCTCCTACTATCAGTCTCCCCTGTTCATCTTTAGCTGCATCAGGAAATTTTTCCGCTTTTTCAATATCCTTGATAGTAATTAATCCTTTTAAAACATTGTTTTCATCAATAAGAGGTAGTTTTTCAATTTTGTGTTCCTGTAGAGCATCTTTTGCCTCTTCTACAGTTGTACCAACCGGTGCAGTTACTAATCCATCTTTTGTCATTACTTCTTCTATTTTCCTATCATAATTTTTCACAAACCTAAGATCTCTGTTGGTGATAATTCCCACCAATTTTTTATCTTTATTTACTATAGGCACACCTGAAATCCGATACTTTGACATTAAAGCTTCTGCCTGACTTATTGGTTTATCTGGTGATAAATAGAATGGGTCTACAATAACCCCACTTTCTGACCTTTTTACTCTATCAACCTCTTCAGCCTGTCTTTTAATACTCATATTTTTGTGAATTATGCCTATTCCACCCTGCCTGGCCATTGCGATGGCAAGTCTAGCCTCTGTGACAGTATCCATTCCGGCACTTATAATTGGAATATTTAAAGTAATCTTTCTGGTTAATTGAGTAGAAGTTTTCACATCACGAGGCAGCACATCCGACTCTGCCGGTACCAGCAAAACATCATCAAACGTTAACCCTTCTTTAACTATTTTATCCATGTTTCCCCTCCTTAGGATATGTATCTTTATAATTTTCTTCATTAATAATTGTCATTTTATTACAATTGTTGTTAATTAAAAACCTTTAATAAATAAGTCTTTTTCATAATATTGGCCGACTAAGATTAATTATGAAATTCCCTTATGTAAACAGTTTACTTAACAGTTACTCAAATAAATATTTTTATTATTTTAACAGACTATAACTATATTGTCAAGAAAATTAATCCATTCTATTACTTTAAGGAACTTTAAGGTTTACAATGAATTATATAAAAAAGGCCGGGAGCAAACTTCCCGGTCTTAATTAATTATTTATTTTGTTTATAACTGCCTTCAATCGTTCATTATCTTTTATACCAGACTTTTTTAAATAAAAAACATATTTCCTTTCTGCAGCCTGCAGCAGATAAGATGCATGGTCAATTAGTACTGGATCGGTAACATTATCGAAATAATTTTTCGCTTCCAACCACTCCTGAAAAGCAGCTTCCAGCTTTTCATCTAATTTTTTTTCATGCTTTTTTATTACTTTTTTTTCTTCCAGAAAAGGCTGCCATGACTCCTTCATCCTGGTCAGCCATTCATTAAAAAATGATTTTAGATAGATTAATTCCAAATCCATCCCCTCTTTCTCACTTCGCTAAAAGTAGTCTTACTCCAATACCAAGAAATATAATACCAATAAATTTTATCCAGGTAAATGGAAGTCTTTCTAACCCAAAAACACCAAAATGATCAATCACTGCTGCAGTTGATACCTGTGCTGTTATAATTGCAGTTGTAGCAACAGCAACACCGAGCTTTGGTATGCTGACTATAACTGTAAAACTTATGATAACCCCAAATAACCCTCCTAAATAAAAATACCAGGGAACTTGTCTCCAGACAGTTATATTTCCCTTTTTAATATTAAGAACCAATACTACAATTAAAATCAATGTTGCCGTCAAATGAACTATAAAAGATGCTTCAACTATTCCTAACTTCTTACCGAGTATAGAATTTAAAGAACCCTGTACTGCCATAGTTAAACCAGCTAATCCTGCTATTATCAAATAGACCAGTGAATGTCCGAGCAAAAAAACACCCCACTCTCTTTATCTATTATTACCATAATACTAGCATTTATTCAGTCATAAAATTGGCTTTATCAAATTTAAAATATACAAAAAAGCCAGCCGTAACGGCCAGCTTTATGGTTTTTCCCGCAAACTTATTTACTATTATATTTATGAGAGCCTAAGATTGAGTTTGCCTCTTTACCGTCCCTTCTGCTTCTCCCGCCTGCATAATCGCATATTTAGTAGCAAAAGGACCAAATACCTCTGTCAATGCAGCTGTAAATAGCAGCACATTGAAAACAAGCATTCCAACATCATTTGTAGCTGTGACAAATTCTTTCTGTACTGTATAAGCCATAGCAATAGCTACACCACTCTGCGGCAAGAGGCCAAGGCCAATATATTTTTTAACTTTTTCAGGTGCTTTACCTATATATGCCCCTAGAGAAGCCCCTACTATTTTCCCTAAAAATCTTGAAAGAAAATAAACAGCAGCAATTAGAAAAAAACCAGCCGTAGCTATCCGGCTAAATCGTATTTCTGTACCTGCCAGTATAAAAAACATAGCATAAAGCGGTGTTGTTAATGTATCCATATAATCCCCGATACCTAAATTTTTACGGGCAAAATTTCGAAAAGCAAAACCTACAGCCATATTAGTAATCAATGGCGAAAGATTAATTGCAATAGACAGTGCCAAACATCCTATAATAGTAGAAACTACTGTCATGATTTTTTTAGTACTGTCTTCAAAATCAGTTATTAGTTTTTGTGATATATAACCAATAGTTAGTCCCAATAAAATTGAGCCTAATATTTCTATCAAAGGGTCTGCCAGCATATGTGTAAAAGACAGATCCCCTGTCCCTTTAAATTGAATTAATGCTATCGGTTTTATAAAACTAAATAAAATTAATGCCAGTGCATCATCCAGTCCCACAACAGCCATAATCATGGAAGTTAAAACACCTTTAGCTTTATACTCCTGTAAAACCATAACTGTAGCTGCCGGTGCCGTAGCAGAAGCAATTGCTCCCAGAATAAGAGCCAGATACAGAGGCTGTCCAATAGCCAGTATGGCCGCTGTAACTACGACAAATGTTCCCAATCCCTGTAAAATAGTAATATATCCAATTGATTTGCCCACTTTTTTAAATATTTTTAAAGAAAGTTCACTACCAATAGTAAAAGCAATAAAAGCAAGAGCAATATCTGTTATATACTCAAAACTATCCAGGCTAAATATATACCAGTTCTTCACAGTGGATGTTAAAAAAGGTAAAGCCTTAATAACATCAACACTCAACAAAATCCCCAAAAAAACATATCCTACAACAATTGGTATCCGATATTTTTTGCTGACAAGAACTAATAACAGGGCCAGAAAAATAAGAATACCAACAACATATATCATTTTATTGCCCGCCTGATTTAATAAAAACCATTCCTGTAAAATCTTTAGTTGATCCACTATATCATTAGAATTCATTTACTAACACCTCTTCATCTTATAAAATTATAATCTTATTCTTATTCTTCTTTTTCTTCTCCAGTACATACTGCCAGAAGATAATATAATAGATCTGCCCTGGAAATATACCCCCTTAAATAACCATTTTCATTTACAACAAATAATATTGATTCTTTATTATCAAGCATAACATCTGCAATATTATACATCTTATCACTTTCTCTTACAGCAGACGATTTGCTGGACATATATTCTTTAACTTTTCTGTTTTTTATTTCATTTAAATTTTCTGCAGCCTGATTAATCTCATACAAAAGACGGTTGCTGTCAAGAAATCCATATTTTTCTGGAATAATATTTTTTAATATATTTTCACTATAAATAGTTCCCAGAAATTTATTTTCTTCACTTACTACTGCCAGCACTGACATCTCTGCCTGATACATAATTCTTATAGCTTCCTGCAAACTGTCATCTTCACAAACAGATATAAGAGTACGGTACATATAATCTTTTACAACAGCCAACTATTACACCTCCAACTCTTCTACCGATATTCTATCCAAACTGGCCTCTATTTGTTCTCTATTTTCTATAAATATTGTTTTGTTTTCTGCAACGGCTAATGCAGCTGCTGCAGCATATTTATTAGCTTCAATGAAATCGTAATCATTTCTATAAATATAATCAAAAAAAGCAGCATTATATGCATCTCCAGCCCCCAGCCAATTTTTCAAACAAAAATCTTTAGGAGACAGAGTATAAACTTTATCTTCTTCAAACAATAAACGATCACAATGATAGGGAATTATTACAGAGCGAGCCCCTTCGTTCATAAGTTTCTGGCAGGCCCTTACATAGTCTTCAAATTCTTCTACATGTTCATCTAGTATTTTTCTGGTATGTTTAAAATACGGTACAACAACTTTTGGATTTTCGCTTAATGCCAGATTTAAAGCCTCACCACTGGCCTGCAGATAAACCTCTTTGCTCATATCGTTGGCTATTTTAATCAACCTCTGGTAAATATCAAAATCAACACCTTCTGGTATTGAGCCTGAAATTATAATAAATTTGCTATCTACAATAGCTCTTTTGAATCTTTTGATAAGATCCTCAACGTCTCTTTTAGAAACACTATAGGTATAATCATTATAATGTGTATACGTAACAGGGTCTTTTGCTATTATATATATATTATTTCTTATCTCATTTTCTGTATAAATATAATTTGTTGTAATTTTGTATTCCTGAACCATTTTTTCAAAAAATAAACCCTGTTTTCCTCCAACAAAACCTATATTTTGAACATCAGAATAACCTAATCTTTTAATATCAATTGCAGTTAAAAGACCCTTTCCCCCTGGATATACTTTTATATCTTTCTCATCATAAATATAATCATTTTCTTTAGGGACATGCTCAGTTACAAAGTACTCTCTATCAATAGCGGGATTCAAGGTAACTGTAGTAATCATTTTATCACCTCTTTAAAATTTTCATTTATATAAAATACCTTATCATTAATTCTGCGTATATTAGTAAATTCCTTTATTTTATCGATAAATATAAAATATTTTTATTATGTCTAAAGCAAAAAGGCAGGTTAATTATGCCTGCCTGGTGACTGTGAACACTATAATTCTCTTCTACCTTCAAGTGCTTTAGAAAGTGTGACCTCATCTGCATATTCCAGGTCTCCACCTACTGGTAAACCGTGAGCAATTCGGGTTACTTTTACTCCAAGAGGTTTCAATAATTTGGCTAAATACATAGCAGTCACGTCTCCTTCTGCATTAGGGTCAGTGGCTACTATAACCTCTTTTACACCTTCTTTAAGCCTTGGAACTAGATTTTTTATCTTAATATCATCAGGCCCTACTCCGTCCATAGGTGATATTGAGCCATGTAATACATGATATAAACCATTGTATTCACCGGTCTTTTCCATGGCAATTACATCTTTAGGACTCTCAACGACACATATTGTATCTGACTGGCGCTGTTTAGAATTACAAAAATCACATACTTCATTTTGAGTTAAATTATTACAAACAGAGCAATAATTAATATTTTTTTTTGCATCTATTAGGGCCTGAGATAGTTCTTTAACACTTGCTCTATTCATTCCCAAGATATAAAAAGCCAGTCGCTGTGCTGTCTTTGGTCCTATTCCGGGCAGTTTACTTAGTTCACTAATAAGCTTGCCCATCGGTTGAGGATAATACCTCATTAGAACATACCCGGGATATTCATCCCGCCTGTTAATTTACCCATTTTTTCATTAACCATATCAGAAACTTCACGCATACCTTCATTGACAGCCGCCAAAATCAAATCTTCCAGCATTTCAACATCATCAGGATCTACTGCATCAGGATCAATTTTTATATCCAGTAATTCCTGTTTGCCGTTAACAACTACTTTAACAACTCCACCACCAGCGCTGGCCTCAACTGTCTTGTCTTCCAATTCTTCCTGCATTTTCGCCATCTTGGCCTGCATTTGCTGTGCCTGTTTCATTAATTTATTCATATTCATTATTAAATACCCCCTAAAAAATAGTTTAATATATTTTTACTTATTTTTAATAACATTATGATTAACTTTTATTATCTCTCCATTAAACTGCTCAACAATTCTTTTAACTACATCAGCTTCTGCTGACTTTTTCCTGCTTCCCTTTTTTTTATTATCTACATTTTTATTTTCTGCTTCTTTAACTACTTTTTTTTTATCCTGTCCTGAGAGAATAAACTTAACTTCACATTTTACATTTAATACTTGATTTATTATATTCCCAATAAGTTTATCTTCTTTTTCAGCTCCCTTTTTATGAAATCCCTTATCTGAAGGAAATTGAATAAATATTACATTATCTTTTATCCTTACAGGGGAGCCTTCCCTTAAAAAAGCCCGTACTTTTATGTTTTCCTCTTTTACTTTATTTAAAATTAACGGCCAGGCTTTTCTTACTTTATCTACTGTAACTGTACCCTGTTTCTTTTCCTGTCTATCATTTGCTTTATCCTGTTTGTTTTTATCTACATTATTATCTTTTACTTCAGCTTTTCGCATGTTTTTTCGACCTTTTTTCTTTTTGACGGCAGCATCTTTCTGATAGGTCAGTTTATTTTGTTTTTTATCCCTTTTAGACTGCTCTTTTTCTTTGTTAACAGCAGCTGTCTGTCTAGTATTTAAAACCTCCTGCTTTTTTGATTCCTTTGCCCTAGATAATTCTAATATTTTATTTTCTAATTCAACCACTCTGGCTTTAAGGCTTTCTGTAGAAGCTTCCGCTTGAGGAGAAGACATTTTAACAACAGCCATTTCTAATATCAATCTTGGTTGATTAGAATAATTCAATTCCCGGGCAACATCAGTTAAAATCTCTACATATCTTAAAAGTCTGGAAGTATTTATATCATTACTTTTTTGAGCCAACTTTTCCAGCATATCTCCAGTATAATTAAGTATTCTAGAGTCAGCACCACATTCTTTAATCAATAATATTAACCTAATATATTCTATTAAATCATCTACAAAAATAGATATGCCATATCCACTATTTATTAATTCATTTATAGTTTCTAAGGCTTCTGCTGTCTGGCTATTTACCATATTACTAAAAATATTGTTAAGCATATTTTTGTCTACTTTACCAAGCATTTCCTGAATGCCCTGAACAGTCAATTGAGAATTGGTAAAAGATATTGCCTGGTCTAATAAACTTATTGCATCCCTTAGACCTCCATTTGAAGCTCTGGCAATTACTGTTAAAGCCTGTTCACTAAACTCTACCTCTTCCTGTTGGCATATGTATTCAAGCCTTTTTTTTATATCAGAAATAACCAATAAAGAAAAATCAAACCTCTGGCAGCGGGACAAGATTGTCTCAATCACTTTATGAGGTTCAGTTGTAGCCAGGATAAATACAACATTGTCCGGGGGTTCCTCTAATGTCTTTAAAAGAGCATTAAAAGCTCCTTTTGTTAACATATGTACTTCATCAATTATATATACCTTATATAATCCTTCACTTGGATAAAACTTAACTTTTTCACGAAGATCCCGTATTTCATCAATCCCTCGATTAGAAGCAGCATCAATTTCTATTACATCTATAGACTGCCCTGTTTGTATGTTCTCACAAACTTCACACTGACCACAGGGCTCAGGTGTAGGCCCTTTTTCACAATTAAGAGCCTGTGCAAATATTTTTGCGGTAGATGTTTTACCAGTACCTCTAGGTCCAGCAAACAAATAAGCATGTGCAATCCTTTCATTTTCAATTGCATTTTTCAAAGTTTGTACAACATGCTCCTGTCCTACAAGATCTTCAAAATTTTGCGGCCTATATTTTCTATATAAAGACAAAAACCCCATATATGTCACCTTCATTTACTATTTTTCTTCTTCATCTATTGTTTCTAGATAAAATAAAAATATCCTTTATTTGTCTAGACTTTTATTATCAAAAGAATAACAATTAACTTATGTGATTATAAACCTCTTTTATATGAAATAAGGCCGTACACCTACTTCGAATTTTCTCTCCCAGGCGTTACCTTGACAGTTAGCTCGAATCAGGCACCCTTACGGCACATGGAAACATTTATTTACCGCTGCTTCCTCCCGGACCTGACGGGGTTCATAAAGCTCCATTGCGTAAGACCCAATCGTCAACACCACTTATCAAGGCCGGACCCCACAAGGGAAAACCCTCAGCACGGCTTCAATCCTGCTATAGCGGGTTGCAGGTTACAGGG